>NZ_JBEXEV010000043.1:0-47837 GCF_040606435.1 Micromonospora sp. NPDC005413 | reverse complement strand
CGCCGGCCTGCTATCTGACCACCAACACACCGACCGGACCGAGAACGCCACCAAGCCGCTCAAGGCCCTACCAGCCGCACCTCACCGCCGATGAGCTGACTGACCCTCCCGGCAACCGTGCACCAGGTCGTTAGGTCGATTCCGACGTCGCGGCCAAAGCTGCGTCAAGCTCCGCGGCGTTTTGGAACCGATCGTCGGGTTCACGACTAGTTGCGGTGGCGATGACGTCCCGCAGGTGCGCCGACACCGGAAGCGTCGACGTGTCGATGTCCTCCTGGAGGCGCTTGCTCAGCAGCAGCGCCACGCTGGCTGATTCCCAAGGCACCTTTCCTGCCGCACAGAAATACAGCACGAGGCCCAGGGAGTAGATGTCGGAGCGGTGGTCGGAGGTCCCGCCAGCAATAGTCTCGGGGGCCATGTACATCGGTGTGCCCACGATTTGACCTGCGGCAGTGATATTGCCACGACCCTCCTGTCGTGCGATGCCGAAGTCCACGATGACCGGACCCCGGCGGGGTTCCATAACAATGTTTGATGGCTTTAGGTCGATTCGCGCAATCCGCTTCTCGTTCAGGTACGATAAGGCGCCAGCCAGACGCCGCCCAATCTGCACCACCTCGTCAGGTGGCAAGGCGCCCGATTCGGCGACGACGGATGCCAGATCAGAACCGAGCATAAGCTCCATGATGATCGCCACGCCGCCCTCGTCGATGTCGATGGCGTCGTAGGTGCGAACGATCTGCGGGTGTCGCAGCTGCGCGGCAATGTCGGCCTCGCGGCGGAACCGTACGAGGGCGCCTGGGTCGTCCCTGTCGAAGTAGCCAAGGGTTTTGACCGCGATGACCCGCTGCAACTGCCGGTCAAAACCTCGGTAGACGGTGCCCATGCCGCCGCGTCCGATGGCCTCGCGCAACTCGTATCGGTTCGCGAGAACCCGCACTGGCGGCAGGGCGGCACGTCCGGCGCCGGTAGACGTACCGCCGTCGGCCAAGGCGGAGATCTGCAGGGCCGCGCGCTCGGCTTCGTTCGCGGCGGCGAAGCCGAACAGGGCGCGCCGAATTTCGCTGGACAACTTGAAGATGGCGTCGTTTGCGTCGCCGATGATCGTTGCGGTCGCGTTAGGCCGCCGGACGTATTCGATGATCTGGTGGCGTTGCAGGTGCTCGAGCAGTCGAGCGACGCCCGGCTCCGAGATGCCGAGAGCGGGATCGAAATGCCGGGGCTCGCCCTCGGGGACCAAGTCCTTCGAGGAGAATGGTTCGCCCTCGCTGCGCAGAACCCAGTCCACAACGTAGTAGGCGCTCAGCTTGCGGCGGTCCTCGTCGATGTCGGCGCTGAACAGCTGGTCCCGCCGTTGCTGTTCTTGTTCTAGGTGCTCGCTAAGGAGCACCTCAAGATTGGCGTAGAACTGGACGCGCTTGGCGTCGTGTTCCTGCACGTGCAGCGTCGGGCCGCTCTCTGCCCAGGAGACGAACCCGTTGAACTCCTGCAACAGACGCCGCGGTATGCCCCTTGCCTTGAACTGCAGGTAGTCGCGGAACTGCTTGAGCTCCGCCGGGTACTCGGTAGTGTCGGCACGCACGACGTCGAGGAGACGGTCGACTGCCGACCAACTGCACGGCACGTACAGCCGCCATCCAAAGACACTCTCGTAGATGCTGTTGCCTCGAGCGGCGTCCCTGATGGCATGGTCGTGCAGGTCCGGCCCGGCCACAACGAGAAAGTGAACACCCGGCATGGTCAGGACGTTCTTGACGCCGCCGAGGATTTTTTCGATCACCTCGAGCCCTGCATCGGCGCTGGTCAACTTGTCAGCCTCGTCGAGCACGACAACCAGCCGTATCCGGGCCTTGGTGGGCTTGGACCACGGCCGCAGCCACCCACGCCACCTTGGCGACGGCACGGTCACGGAGCCACTGCGGTGCAGCAGTGACACAATCCTGATGATGTCGTGCTCGACATCGGTCTCCGAGTAAGCGAGAAACTGGGCTTCGGTGGCCAGGGACCGGGTGCGCTTCGCGGACGCCACAACCTTCGGCAGGGGAACCTTCACGATCCGACCGTTTGAAGCCTCGACATTGATGCCCCGCTCGGTTGCTTCCGACCGTGTCTGCTTGAACGCCAGCGACGTGCGCATGTAGGCCACCAGCAGGGACTGCTGCACGTCGGCAGGCAATCGCGACAGCAGGCCACGATCGTGGAGACTTTCGAACACACGCCGGGTCACCGCGAACAGCAGCCGATCAATGTCGGTCGACCGAGCCACGCTCAGCACCACCGGCACCACGAGATCATCTTCGTCGCCCTGCGACAACTCGCTGAGCGCGCGCAGGACCAGTGTCGTCTTGCCAACCCCGCGGAAGCCCGTGATGAGGAAAGCGCCGCCGTGGGAATGGATGATACGAGACCGCAACCCCTCCACCAGGCTCGCGTTGCCCAGCATCGGCAGAGCGTCATCGTCGCCCTGAAGCGGCTCGTGAACGAACCGGAAGGAGGTCGTAAGCGGCATGACCAGCAAGGGCCCACTCCCCGTTAGTGCGTAAGCCGCCGGATGACCTTCGCCGCCGGCACCAGCCACACGCCAACACAGCGCTGGCTCTGGCAGTACACCTCCGGCTACGGCAAGTCGTCAACGATGTGGCGCAGCTTTGACATGGCCCCGCCGCACGTGCTGTGGTGAGGTTCCCCCGGTTTGCCGGAGGGTTGGTTACCTGGCGCCGGTGGGCTCGGGCTGAACGATAGTGGTCTCGTCGTGCTGTGCATGGTGGGTGTGCCAGGCGGTTTCGTACTCGTCTGGGGATCGCCAGCCGAGGTCTTTCTGGATACGGCGGGTGTTGTACCAGCCGTCGATGTAGGTGAAGATCGCGTTTTCCGCCTCGTCGCGGGTCCGCCAGGAGTTGCGGTAGACAGCTCACACCGCGGACCCCGGCGGCGCTCTGGACGATCGCGTAGGTTCTCGCCGACCAAGCCTTCGATGACGTTCGATTGGGTGGACCCGGCCGATGAGTTTCCGAGGGTCGCGTTTGGCCACCACGTTCGGCAGGGTGACCGGAACCGGTGGATCCGCGTTCGGCGGGAACCGCCAATGCGTCATCTCCGGCCGGCCCGCCGGCAGCAACGGCGCGGGAAGCTCGAAGAGGCGGTTCGTCTACTCCGGGCCGTACTCGTCCCAGGTTTCCGTCGCCAGGAGCGACCAGCCACCTGCAGCGAGCGGCTTCACCTCGACGAACGCGCCGGACGCGCCGGACGCGATCAGCACCGCCGACCCGTTCGGCCATTTCGTCGCTGAGCACGGTCAACCAAGCGTTTCGGTCGACGCCGCGCGGCGGATGATCCCAGAAGAACGTGATGATCATGCTGTTATCCACAGGCGCTGAGTTATCCACAGATGGTGCCGCTGCGGGTTGAGCGGCTGAACTGTGCCTGCTGAGGTACTCCGCAGGGGCGACGCGACGTCGCATCGTCTGGTGAGGGAGAGCAGCCATGACTCGGGGTGGACGCAGCCGATCACGACGCACGGACTGGCAGACAGCAGCGGACGACCTCGCCGGTGTTACTGGTCTCGTCGGCGCGGTGGCGGCTCTCGTCGCGGCGGTCGCGGGGCTGCTGACGGCTGCAGCCGCGCTGCTGGTGAATCGCTGATGCCCGCGGTCGAGGCATGGCTGCTCGGCGGACCGGCCGACGGCCGCATCACTTCGATCGAGGTCGACGAGAACGGGTCCCTTCCGCAGCTCATCATCCTGCCGCAGAGCGGCGCCTACCTCGGCACCCGCGAGCACCCCAGCCCACCCGTGCAGTACCGCTATGTTCGTTGTGACGGCGAGGACGATCCGCCAACCTTCCAGTACGACGGGCCGCTCCCCCACGACGAGTGACATCGGCGCAGGCGGCCGCCAGGCCGATGGGTGTGGCCGCTTCGAACCACCGAACGGTCGACACAGCCTCATCCGGGTCAACCCGCTATCCCCCACCAACCCTGATTCGAACGTTTGTACGATGCGTTGGTGGAGGATGTGGCGGGGTCCCTGGTGGAATGGGACCTGAGGGCGTCTGGGCCGTCGGGATGTGTGGTTGACCCGGGAGGTCAGGTGGAAGGTCACCGCCCGGGCCGGCGATAGCGAGACCGGGCGGGTGCTGCGGTGGAAATTCGACACCGAGGACGAGGCCCTCGCCATGGTCAAGCGCCTCCTGGCTGCTGATGCGAGCGGCCAGTGGCGCAAGCAGCAGCCCGACAGCCAGCCGCCACAGCAGGCGTAGGGGCCGGCTTGCGGTCTGTGACCCGAGGGTGCGCGAACCGCAAGCCGGAAATCGTGGTTAGGAACTGCAGGTGTTGAGCATGCTCTGCAGGGCGGACCTCTCCGACGACTGCAGGGTCAGGCTCCAGCTGTACTTCACGGTGATCCACATTTTGCTGTAGGTGCATCGGTACGACGTCAGGGGCGGTTGCCAGGTGGAGGGGTCCTGGTCGCCCTTGGACTGGTTGACGTTGTCGGTCACTGCGATCAACTGTGGGCGGGTGAGGTCGTTGGCGAAGCTCTGCCGGCGGCTGGTCGTCCAGGAGTTGGCGCCGGAGCGCCACGCCTCGGCGAGGGGTACGACGTGGTCGATGTCGACGTCGGAGGCGGCAGTCCAGGTGGCGCCGTCGTAGGGGCTGTACCAGCGGCCGGAGGTGGCGGAGCAGGAGCTGTCGACGACGACGGAGGTGCCGTCGCGCTTGAGGACCTGCTCGCGGGTGTTGCAGCTACCGCTGATGGTGATCCAGTGCGGGAACAGGTCTCGCGAGTAGCCGTTGGTCGAGCCCTGCGCCGCCACGGTAAGGGCGTTGAGCTGCGACTGCGCCGTCGCCTTCGACGGGATCCCGGGAGGCGTGGCCGACGCGGGCTGCGCGCTGACGCCCACCAGGGCGGCAACGGCGGCGAGGATGACTCCGGCGGCGTAGCGCGTGACGTGTGGGAAACGGGCGATGACTGGGGTTACCCGCATAGGGGCCTCCTCGGCACTGGGTGGACGGCAACCGTCTCTGACGATCATGGCCATCGAAGGACGTGTTTGTGAAGGGGTGAGAAAGCAGCCACGAAACTTCAAAGCGCTTCGCTGGCCTGCGGGCACGAGCTGGGCGGACCCGGCGGACCTCGTTCTGCCCTTGCGCCCCATGCCGCCATCGAGGGTTCGGCATCTTCCAACGCCACCCCTGTGCGCCCCTCAACCATGTGAGAGGAGGTGAGTGAAATCCGGGTTCGATGTCATAAGTTGGTTCTGCGGTGACTCCAGCCCGCCGGCGTGCCGGGGCCACGACCGAACTGCGTCCGCCGCTCACGCCGATGCTGGCGACGGCCGTCGACGCTGTCCCTGAGGCCTCGGATCTGGCGTACGAGCCGAAGTGGGACGGCTGGCGGCACTCGCCTTCCGCCGGCCCGACGGCGTGTACCTGCAGTCCCGAGCCGGCCGGGATGTCAGCACCTACTTCCCCGACATCACCCGAACCGTCGCCGAGGCCGTCGGGCCGGGTGCGGTCCTCGACGGTGAGCTGGTGGTGTGGGAAGGCGAGCGAACCAACTTCGCCCATCTGCAGCGCCGAGTCACCGCTGGCGCCCAGCTCCCGGACATGGCCCGCCGCCATCCCGCGCACTACGTCGTCTTCGACCTGCTCAGCGCCCCACCCGGGCGACCACTACTGGACCGGCCCCTGCACGAACGACGTGCCCTACTCACACAACTGCTCGCCGACGCACCCGCCCAACTCACCGTGTCCCCGCAGACCACCGATCTCGACCAGGCCGCCGAATGGTTGACAACCTGGACGGCCGCGGGCATAGAGGGGGTGGTGATTAAACGGCTCGACGGGCGCTACGAACCGGGCCGGCGTGGCTGGCAAAAGGTCCGGGCATACCGCACCACCGAAGCGATCATCGGCGGCGTCACCCCCAGCATCGACAACCCTGAGACCCTGCTGCTGGGTCGCTGCGACCAGCAGGGACGGCTCCGCTACACCGGCCGAACCAGCCCCCTACGGCCGCCACAGCGCGCCGACCTGGCGGCCCTGCTCACGCCCGTCGGCCCGGAGGGGTCGCACCCGTGGCCGCAGCCTCTCCCCGCTGCGTGGACAGGGCAACTCGACCGGCCCCAACCCCTCCCGTACAGCCCCGTGCTCCCCACCATCGTCGCGGAGATCGACGTCGACACCGCCTACGAACATCACCGGTGGCGACACCACGTCCGCTATCTACGCCCCCGCCTCGACCTCACCCCCGCCGACGTGCCACCGGCCAACGGTCAACGTTGAGGCCCGGCGCGAGGACCCGCTGCCCCCGCATGTCGCAGCAGACGAAGACCCTTCCAGGTTCGCAGCCCTCACCTGCGGCAGGCTGACCGCTCCTACCACCAGTTGCACCGGAACCACGTACCGTCGCTCGAGTGGACGTGTTGCTGCGCGGCGGGCAAGTGACGGCCACGTGGTGCGCGGCGGCGGGGAGGACGTCGTGTGGCAGGCGTGCCTGTACGAGGTCACGTCCGAGGTAGCACTCCGTCACGGACGTGATCTGCAGGTGTACCGACACCGCCCCGATTCCTGCGAGCAGCACGGGCGAGGGTCCGAGGACAAATGTGAGTGACGCTATTGACCCGACGCGCGTATGGCCGTGTAGCGGCTCGCGACTTCGACGACGGGACGGTCGCGCGGTTCGACTTCATCCGCTGCGGTCGCGCCGCCGGATTCACCCTCGCCCAGATGCGCGACATCCTTGCCGTCCGCGACGCCGGCACGCCCCCTGCGGACATGTACACGAACTCCTCGCCCAACGGCTCGACGCCATCGACGCCCAGCTGGCCGACCTCACTCCCTACGCTCCACCGTGCTCATCTCCACCAGTCCGCCACCGACGCCGAACCGGACACCTGACCACCGAGCAGGGCTGCCGATACCTGTGGCCGCTCTCACGTCGAGCCTGTCCGGACGTTGACGCTTGTGGGCCTGTCTCGCTAACGGCCCTGTCTCACATTCGGTGGTGACGGAGGGTGGTGGGGTTCGTTGCCTCCTATGTGGAGAATTTCTACGGACTTGTGCAGGTGGTGTTCTCGGGGTTGTCCCCGCTGGTCATCGAGGACGTGGTCGACGAGGGTGAGCGGATTGTGCTGCGGGCCCGGACGCCGCAGGACACCGCGGTCTGTCCGGTGTGCGGGGCCTCGTCGGGACGGGTCCACGGCTATCACTGGCGGACGGTGGCGGACGTTCCGGTCGACGGGCGCCGGGTGGTGGTCCGTGTGCGGGTGCGGCGTCTGGTGTGCCCCACGCGTGGCTGCCGCCACACCTTCCGCGAGCAGGTTCCTGGGGTGCTGGAGCGATATCAGCGCCGCACGGCCCGTTTGAACAGGCAGGTCAAAGCCGTGGTCAAGGAATTGGCGGGCCGGGCAGGGTCGCGTTTGCTGGCGATACTGGCCATGGGCCTGTCCCGTCACACGGCCCTGCGCGCCCTGCTGCGCATTCCGTTGCCCACCGGGCGGACGCCTCGGGTGATCGGCGTTGACGATTTTGCTCTGCGCCGGCGGCACCGCTATGCCACGGTGGTGATCGACGCCGAGACTCATGAGCGGATCGAGGTGCTGCCCGACCGCACCGTCGACACCCTTGAAGCGTGGCTGCGCGAGCAGACCGGCATCGAGGTTGTGTGCCGCGACGGCTCGGCCACTTACGCCGAGGCCATCCGCCGCGCTCTGCCCAACGCGGTGCAGGTCGCGGACAGGTGGCACCTGTGGCACAACCTGTGCCAAGCGGTCCTGAGCGAGGTGAAGGCGCACAGCACCTGCTGGGCCCCCGTACTGGACGCGCCCATCTACGACGGGCCCCGCGCGCAGACGACCCTGCAACGCTGGCACCAGGTCCATGCCCTGCGCGGCCAGGGCGTCGGCCTGCTCGAATCCGCCCGCCGCCTGCAGTTGTCTCTGAACACCGTCAAGCGCTACGCGCGAGCCGACCGGCCCGAGCGGATGCTCCGCGTCCCCAAGTACCGTGCCAGCCTCGTCGACCCCTACCGCGAACACCTGCGCAAACGTCGGGCCGAGGACCCCGGCGTCGGCGTCAAGCACCTCTTCGAAGAGATCAAAGCCCTCGGCTTCACCGGCTGCCTCAACCTCCTACACAAATACATCAACCAAGGCCGCGCGGACGCCGACCGCAGCCACATCTCCCCACGCCGGCTCGCCCGGATGATCCTCACCAGACCCGACAACCTCAAGCCCGAGTATCGAGATCTACTGGCACGGCTCACCGCAGCCTGCCCAGAGATAACCCAACTGGCCGCCGTTATCGGGGGCTTCGCCGAACTCCTGACACCTCAGCCGGGAAACGCCGACCGGCTCTCGCACTGGATGGTCCAGGTCCGCGCGGCCGACCTACCTCATCTGCACGCCTTCACCCGCGGCCTGGAACGAGACCGCGACGCCGTGAACGCCGCGCTCACGCTTCCCTACAACAACGGCCCCACCGAAGGCGTCAACACCAAGACCAAACGGATCGCATGTCAAATGCACGGACGAGCGGGCTTCACCCTGCTTCGCCACCGCATCCTCCTCGGATAGCAGCACCCTCCGTCACCACCGAATATGAGACAGGGCCTCGCTAACGGTGTTTCCGGCGATCTTGGTTAGTAGGTTTCAGCTGCTGGGAAGCGGTCGCTGAAGGTGATGGCGAAGGCGTTCAACGCGGGTTTCCAGCGCATCGTCCATCGGGTTCGGCCTGCTCCGGTGGGGTCCAACGATCGGGTGACCAGGTACAGACACTTCAACGCGGCCAGCTCGTTCGGGAAGTGGCCGCGGGCTTTCACCGCCCGTCGGTAGCGGGCGTTGAGCGACTCGATCGCGTTCGTGGAGCAGATGACCTTGCGGATGTCGAGGTCGTAGTCGAGGAACGGGATGAACTCCGCCCACGCGTTGTCCCACAGGCGGATCACCGCCGGATACCGCCCGCCCCACTTCTCCGCTAAGTCGTCGAACGCCGCCCGGGCGGCGGTGGCGTTGACGGCGGTGTAGATCGGCTTGATGTCGTGTTTGAGCGTGTCCCAGTACTTGCGGGAGGTGAGCCGGAACGTGTTGCGGATCAGATGGATGATGCAGGTCTGCACGATCGTGGCCGGCCACACGTTCGTGACGACCTCGGGCAGACCTTTGAGGCCGTCGCAGACGAGGAAGAACACGTCCTTCACGCCCCGGTTACGCAGGTCGGTCAGCACACTCATCCAAAACTTCGCACCCTCACCACCCGTGCCAGCCCACAGCCCGAGGATGTCCTTCTCCCCGTCGAGGGTGACCCCGATCGCGGCGTAGAACGGCCGGTTCGCGACCTGACCGTCCCTGACCTTGACCACGATCGCGTCGATGAACACGGCGGCGTAAATCTCGTCAAGGGGCCGGTGGGACCAGTCGGTCATCTCCTCGATCACCTTGTCGGTGATCCGCGAGACCGTCTCCTTGCTGACCGAGGCGCCGTAGATCTCGGCGAAATGCGCTGAGATCTCGCCGGTCGTCAAACCCTTGGCATACAACGACAACACGACCTCGTCGACGCCCGACAACCGGCGCTGCCGCTTGCGGACGATCTGGGGCTCGAACGTGCCAGCCCGATCCCGCGGCACATCGATGGGCACCGGCCCGGATGCATCGGTCAGCACCGTCTTCGGCCTGGTGCCGTTGCGGATGTTGCCCGCGCCCGCGCCAGCCGGGTCGTTCTTCTCGTAGCCGAGGTGCTCGGTCATCTCCTCGTTCAGCGCGGTCTCCAGGACCGTCTTGGTCAACTGCTTCAGCAGCCCGTCAGGGCCCGTCAGTGACAGTCCCTGCTCCTTCGCGGCCCGCACCAACTCGGCTGCGGCTTTCGCCTCGGCCGACGGCTCGGGCCGCTTCTTACGTCCGGTCTGGCCGTTCAGTGTCGCGGTCATCACGGCACCCTCCTCACCAGGCACAACGCCCGGCAGGTCAGGCCGGAAACACCTTTAGATCCACAGACCCCAGCCTGCCTGACTGGAAGCTGTCCTCACGGGCGCCCTAACGGAGCAGGCTGACGCTCGACTTACATATGGGTCACTATGGTGTTTCCCCGGCGGACTGCCACCGCCAGACCTTGACCGTCGTTGTCCGTCCGCGACCGCAGGATCGGGCACGCAACGGGCACGGGGGCCGGCTCCGTCGTGACGTCTCGCTTGCAAGCCTCTCAGCGCGCCGCCGTCATGCATGGTTGCTGTCAGCGCTGCTGTCGAACGGCGTCCCGCCGCCGCCCAGAGCGACCCCCGCTGGGCCAGCCCGCTTGTGGTTGTCAGCCGTACGGGGAACCGATCAAGGCCAGCGTCGACTATGCATTCACCGCGCTCTGTGCGAGGGTGATCCGGTGTTGCCGACCTGGCTTCAGGATCTCGCCGGCCTACTCTCAGGCCTCGGGGCGCTTGCTGCTGCCTTCATAGCAGTCTTCGCCATACGTCGCCAGGAGGCAGCTAGCGAACGTGCCTTAGCGGCACAAGCGCAAGCTACCCGCGACGCCAGAGAACACGAGCGCCGGCTAGCTGCGGAAGATCGGCTATGGGCAAGGAGGGCGGATCTCTACGCCCGCACCACCCTCGCCATGCGCGAATACCTCAACCGACCGATCGATGAATTGGGCAAAGAGACGCCTCTCGCCGACGTGCCCCTCATGGCAAGCCTCGCAGGCGAGGCTGAGATCCTGGCTTCGACTCAGGCCAAAGATGAAATCAACGATTTCGTCTACGACGACCCCGGGTACGACGAGAAGGTCAACATCTGGGCTAAGTTCCAGATTCTCGCTCGCCGCGAGTTGATGGGCTCAGAAGATCCAACGCTACGGTCGGGGTGACGCCGCGGCGGCTACCAGGCCATCGGCCCCTCCCCGCAAGCGACTAGATCTGCGCATTACGAGTCGGTGGCCCGGTCCTGTTCCGCCGCCCCGTCCTCGTGCCCAACATGGTGCCCCGGTCCGCGATCGTCCGCTGATGCTCGCCGGTTTGGCTGCTCGCTTGGCTGCTCGGCGGGACCCGACGGCTCGCGCTACTTTTGGCTGAGACCGCGCAGCTTGTCCATCACCCCGCGATCTACGGTGACCAGATCGTCGGCGCGGGGACTGACACTCCTCAGCTCCGCGACCTCCGGATCAGGGGTTACGCGGATGAAGACATGGGCACCTCCGGCTCGGTTGAGCACTTCGGTCACCGCCAGGCTTCTGTCGTACCCACCGACCTTCATCGTGCCGTTCTCGTAGAGCAGCAGCCACATGCCGTTGGGTAGCACGACGCGCTGAGCCGGGTTGTGGGGTCCTTTGGCCATGTTCGCCTCTTCCTTGTACAAGCCTTGCTGCGTTATGTACATAGCTCTAGTTGCCTTGTACAACGGCGTCAACATGCATGCCAGGGGAACGCGAGGGGCCACGGAAGGGCCGTCAAGTCCCCCGTCGCGGAGCGCCGGAGGCAACACCCCTACGCAAGCTCCCCCTCGGCCGCGGGCATGACCCCCGTCGGGGGGGAAAGTGACCTGACGTAGCAGCGAGTGTGATCAAGTGCCGTACCGCGTGGTCAGACGTAGCGGTCGTGCCGCCGAGCATGATCGAGTGTCGCCCCGCGGTACGGCGTTCGCTGACGATCCGCTGACTTTCGGATGACGCGCCGCGGGCGCCCGAGGACGGCCGGCGGCCGCCCGCAGGGCAGTCCGCGAGGGCGGAGACCTCCGCCTAATCGTCGTGCACTGGCCGCAGATGCTCCGACTGTGGGTCGTAGCAGACAAGTCCATGCTCGGCGGCCAGGCGGGCGGCCTCGACCGACAACTCTCCGGCCAGTCCGTAGGGCATCGTCAGGTAGATCATCGGTCCGGAAGCATCGTCAAGCAGCGAGCCCCAACCAGAGGCTCTACCTTCGGTCAGGACGGCCCAGCGCTCAGCTAGCGCTTCGGTGTAGGCAAGAATGCCCGGAGTGGGGGCAATCTCCTCACCCTCCATGTACTCCTCGTAGAGCTGTTCGTAGACAGCGCCGCCCTCCCCATCGTGCGCAGGCTGCATGCCCTCCCACACCGCCAGGTCGTAACTCATCGCCGAAGTCTGCCAGCCCCTGACCGGGGAGACGGTCGACGGCTTGCGCCTGGTGCAGCTCCTCGCGAACCCTGGCCTTGCAAAGATCAAGACTCTTGTTGGCCAACGTCGGTCACTGCCGCTGACCTGCCCGCCGTGTTGCCTGCCGTCGGGCTCGGATCGTGCCCGTCGGTAGGCTTGGCTGTACGGATGGCTGTAAAGCCCAGCTGCCCCTCTTGCCCCCCGGTCCCGACGTCGATGCCCGGCATCAGCGTCAGGACCGCCGCACCGATTGCGGCTTGGCGAAACCCATAGGGACACCCCCGGGACGACAACTCGTCCTTGCCGGCGCTGTCGCGCCTCGGGTAAACGCCTTCGCCACCACTGCAACTTTTACCCGCCAATCACCAGCAAACCTTCCGGCTCAACCTGCAGCTCCAGCTCCAGACGTCCCCTGAAGTACTAAGTGCCGATGCGCCAGTCGCCAATAATCGACCACAAACGACACAGTTGATCACCTCGCCATCGCCCTGGGCAACCATCCCTGGCAAACGTCCTGGCTTTTGGCCACCAACTCCGGCGAATCGCAGAGCACGCCAGACCCGCATATGGTAGCCACTGATACGATTTGATCACTACTCAATATGAACGGAGGAGTATTGGCCCAATCCTTCAGCCCCGCGGATCGGCACACCAGCGGGCACCCGAACCTGCAGAAACCGAACTCCAGAGAGCGGAGTCAGGTCAATTTCAGAGTTCGCTCGAAAGCTGAGCGTTAGCTCCTTAAGAGAATTCCTTCCTCTAAGAACTGTCAAATCAGGAACACGGGCTGGACGGTAGTAGATAAGACGCAATTCGCGCACCGCATCTGCCTCCAGTAGCAATTCGAGACCGTCTACGTATTCAATTTGATTAAGGACAATATTTAGCCTCTTCTTGGTATTTGCGAGAGGAGTCAGGTCAACCTCGGGCATTTCCCGGAACACTAAAGTACTGAGTGAGTTCTTCCACTGGGCCAGAGCGGACCAGGCAGCCTTATGTACCCGACTCTCCTGAATGGTCAGGTGTGACACTTTCGGGGCAAACGATAGATAGTCGAGGTCCCCGTCTTCAACACTTGCTCGGCCAAACCCGAGAGACTCCAGCTTGGGCAGAGCAGGGATTTCTTGCACCCTCCCTAGAAAGCCTACCGATAAATCGGATATATCAGGCAGCGCTTGGAGAACCGACAACAAGTTAGTGACCCTACGTGGCCATACGTGCAGGCGCGTCAAGCGAGAAGCCCTTGCGAGAGGGAAGAGGTCTAGAGGTTCCTCTTCAAACCTGTCAATCCCATAGATCCCCAAACCTTCGATCGCACTATCAGCCAAGGCTTCTAGTGTCGATAACCCAGCTCCAACAATGTGAAGTTCAGCCAACTTCGGTAGGTCATGAATAAAGCTTAAGTCGGACCGATCGTCCTCAAGGAAGCAAGTTAAGCTACTCAGATTTCCAAGGTGCTTAAGAGCAGGAATATACCTGCGACCCACAATCTCCAGACTGCCCGCGTCAAGTGGTGACCTACTCAGCACACGCTCGGCATACTCCACTGGATCGAAGTTCGCCCAAGCCCGAAGCAGCTCTCGATTGACAGCGATTCGCCTGTCGCCGTTAAATTGACTTAAAAACGAGATAACGCTCGGATCATCCAGATCTGATACCGTCCGCACGGTGGCTGCCACCTCGGCTCCGGTCCTAGGCGAAGCTTGCCGGAGGAGATCAAACGCTATTGGCCCGAGGCGAGAAAGAGATCTCGCCGTAGCCATTGTTTTCGGCGGCAGAATCGACCTGGCTGCTTTTTCAATGGTCGACCTAGCATCCTGCGCCAAGTCAGCAGAAGTTTCCAGGCTGGCAACCGCTACCAGCTTCAGCGCGTCCGCAATTTCCTTGGGAACTTGGTCTGCTCGACCGAGTAGACCAAGCAGCAATTCACGCCGTTCCCTAGGAGAAGCATGTCCGGCGGCCAAGATAATAACGTCGCTCCATTGATCAAGGTGAGCGTGATCAACAAGAATACCGATGTCGCCAGCGTCTATAGCTTCGGCGCCTGCCAAATACTCCTGGAAAGATCGATGGACGAAGTCGATCTGCCCCTCGATGGGCTCCCTTAGGAGGCCGCTGCGTTCAAGCAAAACCTTACAGACCTTCTCCGCCCAAACGCTTGAAAGCCCTGACATCGACTTCAGCTTTACACGAATCCTATCAATAACCTGATCTTTGGTTGCGTAGGACCAGCCATTTCTGATAAGCCAGTAAGCAATACTCTGCAAGAGAATCGTTTTCTCGGTACGCGACAAGACAACGCCAGATTTAATTTGGCGCTCCCGGTCCCGTCGCTCAAGGAGCATCTGGAGCGCGATATCGTATAGCTCCATGCGATTATTTGGTAACTGCGCTCGACTGTCCTTGTTCAAGGCGCATAACAAGGCGCAAAGAAGCGGATACCCGGCGAGTTGACGCAGGTGCCGACTTCCCTGCAACGACTCCAGCAGAATTTTTTCGTATTCGTTCAGGTCGTCACACTCATCTTGACGCGTACATTGATCGCGCATCGCGTCGTGCCACCGTTTGACAAAGGTTGGAATGTCCACAGCTTCCATAGGCTCAAGCTCAGCCACTTGGAATTCGTCTCGCCCGAGCCAGTCTGCTGGTGTCGCGGCCGGACGTGTAGTGATGATGAATCGTGCGGCGGGAAAGGTAACCATAAGTTCCCTTAACCAGGTTCGAGCCTCGTCGCGCCTGCCCTCTGCGAATTCATCCACCCCATCGATTAAGACGACCGCCCGGCCTGTCCTAAGCTGTTCCTGCACCCAGCCGGTCGGCATCTCTTCTGCGATGTGCCGTCCCACGCTCTCAATGAATCGGTCGGCAGGCGGTAGCGGCTCGGACGAGTACCGACGGAGAGGAATGAAGAATGGGACCGTCGCATTCCAATCTTGCATTTCTCCGGCAAAGCCTCGTCGCGCACTTTGTACAGCTATCCATTGCAGGAGCGTGGTTTTCCCTAGACCCGCCTGCCCTCTGATAAACAAACGCTTGGACGCTGATAGTACTTCAGTAACGCGGACCGGCCCTAGCATCGACTTGGGAGCAGTGCCGGGTATTGCGCCTTCGACTCTCGTCAAGACAAAATTCCCAGACACTTTTAGGCTTAGATAGGCGATAGAGAGAGGGTAGCGGCGGGTGACATCGGAAACAGTCGCGCCATAGAACTCAATGTGATCGAGTTGATTTGCGACAAGTTGCCGATAGTCACTCTCGAAGTCGTCAACGCCACGACGGGCAGGAAGTCGTTCCAACATCTCCCGCATGTCGTCGACGATCTGCCGTTCGCGCCGAAGGATCTCCGTCAAAGCGGTAATTTCGGCTTGCGGCAGCGTTCGAACGATCTCGATTATGTACGCAGACCCCTCGCGGAGGAGTAGGTCGTACAGGCTTGAGCCAGCCTCAGATAGACCAGCAAGACTAGCCCGGTTTGGGTCCTGCCTGCGAAGCTGCTTATCTAGGTAGGCGGCATCAAGGTCGTGAGCAAACAGGTCTTCTTCTCGTATGATCTGCCGATCAAAGGTGGCGGTTACGGCCTCTATAGCTGCCACCTTCTCGTTCTCGGCAAGATCTCTGAACTCACGGTCAACGAAGGGTGCAATTCGGTCAGCCACGATTTCAGCAGTCTGGTCCCAGAGTCGCCGATACTGGCGCTTTTCTTTGGGACTCATCAGCCAATATGAACCTACGTCGAGAGCGTTGGTTGAGGCACCTTCGATGGCGTTGTTTGAACCGAGCCAGATGTTGCAGGCAGTCTTAGCTACTGCGGTTCCTAGGGTAATGGCCAGTCCTTCTAAAGCGGGCATATTGCACCTGGCTCCAATCAGCAGCTTGACCACCAACGGGCCATGGTACGCGGTATGTGGAACGGCGGTCCACATTGGAACCGCTGCCCCCTGGGGCAGGTTGGCCGGACGTCACGCAGTCTCGTCCATCCATGCATCCGAACGCATAGACGATCAGGCCCGCGACCCACCCCACCATCCTCACTGTCTGCCGCCCAGTCCGATGGCCTCGATCCCCGCGTCCACGGATCCTGGTGGTCGATCGTCCCAGACACTGTGACGTACAGAGCGCCGCTTCGAGGCTCGAAAATTTCCACGTCGCAGGTTCCACTGTCAGGTCGGGCGACCTCGATGACGTCCCCCGTCGTGGGATCAATTTGACTCCGTACCCACAGGGTAAACAGTTGATCCGGAGGTGGACCAACGATCTCAGCCAGGCCCGCCTCGATGTCGAACTTGCCTGGCAGCACCTCGATAGCTCGGTTGTAGTGCTCCGCGCGCAGGATCTCCTGAAGCCCCGCGTCTAGGTTCCAAGTTCGGTCAAGCCCTCGCTGGATCTCATCGAGAGCCGCAGTGCCAGCGGTGTCCAGCGCCTCGTCGCTCCAACGCTGCGCGGCCGACTTAGGGCCGGAGGTTCCGGGACGGTTGCTCAGTGTTCCTGCGGTTTGGTCGTTCATGTCGTTCACCCCCTCACTCACTGGTCATCCGGCCCGTGTGCCTGCATGATCGTGGCGAGTTTGCGTCTGGCCTTCCACAAGCTGCTCCGGACCGCCTCTGGCGTCACATTGAGCTCTGCGGCGATCTCGGCGGGCTCGTACTCTTCGTAGGCCCACAGGAGCATCTGCCGCTGGCGAGGCGGGAGCTGCTGCAGGGCAGCCATGAAGTCCTGCAGAGTGTCCGACGCAGCGAAGTCGGAGCCGTCCTTGCGCGGGATCCGGTCCTCAATGTCTTCCACCGGGAGCATCTCGCCCTTGGCCAGTCGCTTGACGCACAGGCGGGAGGCGGTACGCCGAGCCCAGGCCTTGGGGTGCTCGATGGTGGTCCATTTCTCGTACGCGAGGCGCATTGTCTCCTGCGCGATGTCGAAGGCGTCGGCCTCCGAGGCCCAACCGTGCAGGAGCAGCCAGCCTCCCAGGCGGGTCATGAATTCCCTGTAGAAGGCGCTGAACTCCTCACGGACCCGATCTCGCTCGCTCAGGGCCTCGGCCAGGGCGTCCAGTGGCATGTTCAAGACCGGGTCGATCTCGGCCCGGAAGGAAGCCTCGATCAGCGGGCCGTCCGGCGGCGGCGCGTTTCCTCGTTGCGTCTGCGGTTCGGTCCGCTCGGTGGTCTTGTCATCCACGGTGGTTGCCGCTCCCGGCCGCGGCGGGCACTGTCAAAGTGATGCATGATCCATCGGCGCGCTGATCCCGCAGCCGGCCGCCGCCGGGCAGCGCTTCGGCGATCGCGATCAGCGACGAGGTGCTGGATCGCGCGGTACCCGCACCGGCCCTGGCCGAGCTCGTCGCGCCCAATCCGTGGTGCGATCGCCTGTAGGTCGACGGTCGGCAGCACGCGAGGTTTCGGCTCCACTACTCAGGTAGCGGGGCCGAGGAACTTCGAAGCGCAACCTAGTGCTGGTCAACACGCCCCCGAAGACCGTGCGCTCCGACGGTCAGGGTCAGTGGTGAGAGTTAGTCCGTTGCGCGGTCTTGCCGGTTTGGCACCGATAGGCCGCCCATTGGGACGTCCAGGCCGCGAGGTCATGCATCCAAGCCGCGGTGGACCCGGCCGACTTCGACGCCCACTTCTTCGCGTTCTTCGTCGCGAAGCAGTCCAATACCTCTGGATCAGTCAGCCCCCAGGCGGGGTGCCGCGCTAGCCACTGTTCGGCCCCTTCGGGGGTGTGTCTGGCGCTGATCAGCCACTGGGTAAGCATGGCCAGCTCAACCCACGGCGCGGCCTTGGTCGCCATCGCCCAATCGACAATCCGCAGGCCGTGCGGGGTCACGATCAGGTTAGCCGGGCCGAGGTCGGTATGAACGAGCGTGTCGCCGTCCATCGTCGGATGCTCGAACCCGAGCCGCGCCTTCGGACTGAACAGCGGCACATCGGGTGCTGGTGTCTTACCTAGCATCGTCAGTGCCTCACCGAGAAGATCCAGATCAGGGCTTCCCGGGGACAGGTCAGCGTGCGGGCCGTCGCAGTGCTCGAAGCCCACCACCAGCCAACCAGCAGCCTCGAAGTGCCACTCGACAGCGGGTGAGTGAGCCCCGCTGAGGGCCTCACTCACCCGCAGCTCGAAGCGCAGTGACCGGACACCGAAGTCGGTATGGGCCGCTTTGACGAACACCTTCCCGTTCGGTCCGGTGATGGTTGCGGCTATCTCTGCGTGGTCACCGGTCGTGGCAGGAATGATGTGAGTTCCGCCGGCCCGGTCGGCTACCTCTTTGCTGACGGCCTCGGGTAGCGCGGTCCAGTCAATGCGCATCGGTCAGATGGCCCTTTCAGACTCCCGGGTTAGGCGGGCAGCAGGACTTCGCCTCGCCGTCCCAGAACTCGGGGTCGATGTAGTAGCCGGTCGCCTTCAGTGCCTGGCGGGTGTACTCCATGGAGGAGCCGTCCGCCATGCCCTCCGTCAGGATCGGCACGTGGTGCACGAAGCCTCCCGCAACCTGCTCGCAGGCGGCGTGGTAGGGCTCGGTGTGTTGCAGCGAAACGTGCCAGGCGGCGTCGACGGGCTCGGTCGGGACGACCCGATAAGACCGGCCGGCGGGCAGCAGCCGGCCGAAGTCGGGATCGTGCTGCGAGTCGGAGTGCGCCTTCAGCATGAGCAGCATCTGCCCGACGGCCCGCCGGGCGTAAGTCTTGGTGACCTCCTGCTCGGCGGCGAAGTGCAGGGCCAGCTTGTCGAAGGTCTCCGGGTCGATGAGGGTCTGGGGGTCTTTGTCGGCCTGAACCAACACTGTGGTCGCGAGGGTCACGGCTCCTCCTTGGATGTATGGATCGCCGGCGCCTGATGCGCCGGGGAAATCCCGAATCAGCGGGCCGACTGGGGGCCGGTGGGGCGGGGTCGCGGTGCGTGGGAGATGTAGTCGACGTTTGGCTCGGTGCGTGCTACCTGGAGCAACTCGACGGCCAGCGCGCTGACGTCGGCGCTAGCCAGCCACTGCGTCAGCTGGTCGCGCGCCTCGGCGACCTGTCCGGCGAAGGCAGCGGCGTCGACAACGCTGGCGGGCGGGATTACGCGCCGCAGCGGGGTTGAGGTGAGCGCGGCCTGGACCAGCTTTCCGACGATCCAGTAGCCGGTGAGCTCGCGGGCCACGAAGGTCACGTGGACGCTGTCCTCCGTCTGGCCACGAGCGTGCGGGTTGTGCATCCACCCTCGCGGCAGCACCAAGATTTGGCCGGGGACGAGGTCAAACTCGAAGTCGGGGTGCATCGATTTCATGCGGTCGATGACGCCGCTGCCCGGTGAGGTGTTAGACGCGAACTGCTCATTGTGAGGTTCATCGACTCCTGGCTCCCAGATCTGCCAGGTCTTGCGACCGGCTATCTGGTAGATCAGGCCCATGTTCTGGTCCCAGTGGTGATACAGACCCTGCCCCCCTGCCGGGGTGGCGAAGCCGGTGGCGTAGCAGCCGTAACCGGTCTCGTCCTGGATCGCGGAGCAGATCGCGTGCACCGCGGGACACCAGCGGTTCAGGTTGCGCAGTTGGACGGTGTAGCCCCGGCCGCGCCATTTCGCGATTTTGCCAGGGTCAACGTAGCCGCCCGTCGTGTATGCCCGGGGGTGGAGCGCTGCCCCGTCCTTGATTACGATGAGCTGCTCTGCGGGTGCAGTACCGGTGTCGAGGTAGCCGTTGATGAGTTCCGCGTTGACGACATTGAGGACGCTGCTGTCGTTGGGCAGCTTGTGAAGCTCCGGCTTGGTCGGCCAGGCGGTCATCATCTCCCTGACCGTGACCTCGTCGAACAACGTCGTGAGGGACATTTCATCCTCCGGGATGTGGGAGAGGTCAGGTCCGAGCTGCTGGTGGCTCCTTCAACCCACTGGCAAGTGGATGCCCCAGCCCTATGCACGGATGCCGATCCGCGTGACCGCTCGCGTAGCGGCAAGGCCGAGGATGCGGCCGACGTTTATCAAGATCACGGCGGCGGAACGGTCTCCTGCTCCACTGCAACCTCCCGCGCTCGTTCAAGTCAGGGGCGGATCTGACGAGTAGCCAGGTCCGTCTCCACACTCGCCCATCGAGTCGGTGGAGTGAATGCCAAGCATGCGGACGAAGCGGTTGTCCGCATGTGCGTCACCGATGAGCTTGGCCCGCATCTACGCATCTCAGTGTTCTTGCTTGCGCCGCGCTGAACACTGAGTGACCCTATGTGCGCGATATCCATGCGGCTCATCGCCATGGTGGTGGGATCAGCCAGAGGAGGCGGTGCTATGGGCCAGATCCCGCGAACGCTCCAGCCGTCGCTGTCTGAGCGCCATTTCTTCGGAGCCGAGCTGCGTCGGCTGCGGGAGAGGGCCAACTTCTCGCAGGCGCAACTCGGCGCGATGATTCGGTTCAGTGCCGACCTCGTGCGTCGGGTCGAGACAGCAGACCGTTTCCCCTCCCGGGAATTCGTTGAAGCCTGCGACAAGGCGTTGGCAACCGGAGGGGCGTTGATCCGCCTGCTACCGCTTGTCGAGGGAAGTCGCGCCAACGAGGGTATGCGGACGGCTTCCGCGAGCGGTCCCACCAACGCCGGAACCCTGCTGGCCCTAGCGGAGGAGGCGCCCGGGGTGGCGGACATGGTTGTCCGTGTTCCCTTCCAGCCCGGTGTTCTTGACCGCGCCGCACAGGACTGGCTGAACGCCTCAGCGGCACCACGCCTGTTCGTGGCCGGACGACTCGGCTCACCTGACCAGGTTGACGAAGAGGATCTTCATTCGGCGGAGACCGCTCTGGGGATGTTCCGGCAGTTGGACCACACCCACGGCGCTGGACGAGTCCACGCGCAGGTGCAGCGGTACGTCGAAGGCGAACTGAACCGGCTGTTGGCGAATACTCCAACCTCTGAGGCTGTTGGTCGCCATCTCTACGCGCTGGCGGCGGGATTCTTCGAGCTCTGCGGATACCAGGCGGTCGACACCGGCGCCCACGGCCTCGCCCAGCGCCGCTACCTTCGCGCTCTACGTCTGACGGAAGCTGCCGACGACCGCCTGTACGGCAGCTACCTGCTCGCCGTGAGCATCGGCCACCTCGCGCTGCACTGCGGGCACCCCGAGCCGGCACGCAGGATGGTGCTGACGGCGGTGAAAGGAAGCGAGACCCGGACGACGCCCGCTGTGGCAGCCGCTCTGCACGCGGTGGTGGCGCGCACGCACGCCCGCCTTGGACGCGAAGGCGAATGCCTGACCCGCCTCGACATCGCGGAGAAGCAACTGGCCCGCAGCAAGCCCGAGGACGAGCCTCCTTGGATCCGGTACTTCGACGCGGCATACCTCGCCGACGAGATCGCCCACTGCTTCCACGACCTGGGCCGACCGCAGCACACCCAACGGCACCTGGGCGACGCCCTTACCGTGTTGAGTCCAACGCATGTCCGGCGACTCGCCATCGACACCGCGCTCCTGGCCTCGTCGCTGGCCGCCACCGGCCGCATCGACGAAGCCTGCGCCACCGCACGCGAGGCAGTCGACTACGCCGCACGAACCACCTCACACCGCTGCCTGCAGCGCATCGTCGAGGTACAGGCTGACCTCGAGCCCTATCGGTGTGAGCCCGAGGTCCGCGAGTTCGGCGAGTATGTGCGTCACCAACTACCGCTGGCGGCTGTGTAACCCCGTTGATCGTCGGCCGCACCCGCCATCACCGAGCGGTAGTGAGCCAGCTCCGCCTCCAGCGCCGCGCCTGCTCGACGGGACGACGCCACATAGTGGCCGACATCAGCAAGAAGCAACACCTCGGGCGCCATGCCGAGAGACGCCAACTCGTCGGCGAGTTCGCGGACATCTTCGACCACGGCCACCTCGTCGGCGGTGCCATGAATGAGCAGCACCGGCTGTTGGACAGCGGCGGCATGGACCCGGCCGGCGCCCCCGCGCAGCCGCATCGCGTGCGCCCGCTGGAACCGGGGCACCGTCTGCGCCCACCGGTCAGGATCCACGATCGCCGATACGGCGGTGGCAGCGGCGAACGGGCCGTCCTGTGCCACCGCGTGCAACGCGGTGTACCCGCCGGCGCTGGCACCACGGATGAACACCTGCCCCGGCACCGCCCGCCCCGTCGACAGCAGGTGCACCGCCACAGCCGCGCAGTCATCGACATCGTCCAGGCCCCACCGGCCGTACAGCGATTCCCGGTACACCCGGCCGTACCCGGTGCTACCCAGGTAGTCGACATCCACGACGGCGAACCCGCGACTGGTGAAGAACTGCGCCTGCCAGTCCAGGCGCAGCAGGCAGGAGGCGGTAGGCCCAGGATGCGCCCGAACGATCATCGGTGCCCGCCAGTCCGCCGCCGCGCCTGTCGGCGGATACACCAGGGCAAGTACCTCCCGACCACTGGCCACTCGAACGCGCAGCTCCGTCGGCGTCGATACTCGCGCGCCGTCGAGTCCGGCATGCTCCGACCTGGCAAGCACCTCCACCTGCGGATCGGCGTCAGCCAGGTCGATCAGCGCGACCTGCGGGGCCGCGGTCGGTGACGATCCAATCAACGCCACCGTCGCCCCGCGAACAGCCAGGTACGGCTTGATCGACGTGAACGGAAGGTCGACCGGGCGGACAGTGCCGTCGGGCTCGACGATGACAAGGCGGTGTCGCGGCCCCTCCTGCACCGCCACGACGATCCGACCGCCATCGAGGAAGCCGTACGACGCGTAACCCAGCTCCCACGGCTCCGCGGCGCACTCACCCGCGATCGGCGCCACCGCCTCCACCCGGTGGCCGTCCCACCGGTAGAGGTTCCACCAGCCACTGCGGTCCGACACGAAGTACAACGCCCCGTCAGGCCCCCACCGCGGCTCCACCGCAGACTCATCCGGACCGCCGGCCAGTCTCACTGCGCCCTCGACCGAACCACGCGGCGAGTAGGAGGCCATCCACACCTCACACGTATCCCAGGGCATGTCCCGCTCGCTCCAGGCGGTCCAGGCCAACAACCCTGGACCCGGCCGAGGCGCAGCGAGGAACCCACGGGACGAGGCGAGAATCCGCACCTGCGGAGCCCCGGTGAGCGACACCGTAACGAGTTCGTCACCCTGCTCCGACTCCCGCACAGCCAACAACTCGCCGTCGCCGATCGTTAGGTCACCGAAGGATCCTTGGCTGACCAATTCGAGTTCCTCGCCGTGACGGCGCCTCCGGTAGAGACCATCTCCGCCGACGCACCACAACGTCCCCTCGACGACAGCGAACGATCCGCCCCCGTACGCGTGAAGCCCGTTTGCGATATCGAAGCCCACCGGACTGAAATCACGCTGGCCCTCGCCGGGCCGCCAACGTGTGACCGTCGCACTTCCGTCGACGTCGGGGCGAGTCTCCAGCCAGTACAGGCCGTCATCACCGGTACGCAGTTGGTCATAGCTCACGGAGGCGCGGACGGCGTCGCCCACTGACACTTCAGCGATCCTGTCCCCCAGCCTCACGGATCCTCCTCGAACAGCTTCCACGCGAGTCGGACGACGGCGGTCTCGTGAACCGGTCGCCCAGGGCGCCAGCGCCGTCAGCGGCAGGACTCGGTCCTCCGGGCCGGCGTGACGGCCTAGACGTGGCCGACTCTACGTCTGAGCACCTTGTCCCTGCCGCTGCATCACCTCGCAAACTGCCGCCGCCCGGTCGCTCTCCCGGGGGCGATGTCGATGCGAACAACAGCTCCTGTCCAGCATCATCTCCTGATCATGCTTTGGGTCTCGACAGGAGGCCGTAATGGTCAGCGAAGGAGCGAACAAGGTCTTCGAGTACGGCTTTGCCCTTGGCCGCAGTGGCCTGGGACGGCAGACCGATGACGCCGCTGGCGGTGTATCCACTCATGCCCCGCGTCAGGAGGTGACGTCGGTCGTCCGCTACGTGGTCGGCATGCTGGAAGCCATCACGCACCACCTCCGGCGCAACATGTAGGAGCAGCGAAACCTCGAGCTCGCCAGCGTGCATGTCCTGGTGGGCGGTGCTGTGCAGGCCGGCGGCCAGCCGAGCCTCGTCCCAGTCGGCCCGAGCAGGGAACAGAGTCATCCGCGATCCGGCGACGTTGGCTTCCTGAACGACGTTGGCAAGCGCGTAGTTCCCGCCGTGTCCGTTGATCACGGCGAGCTGATCGATGCCCGACTCGTGCAGGGAGGCGGCGATGTCGACGACCACGGCGGCGAGGGTGGTGGCGCTGATACTGACCGTTCCACGCCACGCCGCGTGCTCGTGGGAGCAGGAGACAGTAACGGGCGGAAGCAGGAAGAGGCGGTAGCGCTCGGCGACTGCCTTCGCGATCGCGCATGCCACGATGGTGTCCGTCAGCAGCGGCAGGTGGGTGCCGTGCTGTTCGAAACTCCCGACTGGGAGGACCGCGATGGACGCCGCTCGCTCGGACTCGTCGGTGCTTGTTGCTGTGGTGATCAGGTCCACGGGCTAATGGTTACACGCTTTCGAGAGTCGCCTGCCGATAGGCGAGCACGAAGGCCGCCGCCTCGGGAACGGCTGGCTGCTGTCGAAGGGCCACCGCCGTGGGGTTCAACCAGCGCAGAGCCCGTGCGGAGGAGGTACCAGCGGCCAAGGTAAGGGCCTTGGTGGCCTCGGTCGCAGCGCGTTCGACGTTGCCATTGTTGACGTAGGCGGTGGACAGGACCGATCGCCACAGGGCCTCGTCGACGCGCCACTGAGCTGGCCAGTGCTGGAGGAGTTGCTCGTAGAGATTGGCTGCGGCCGCCGGTTGGCCGAGCAGCAGACGGCACTGCGCTTCGTGGGCAGCCACGTACACCGGGTTGCAGTGGGCGCCAACATCGACCGGCAGCTCTGAGTCCCAGTCGGCGCTGCCCGCGACCCTCTGCGCCTTGTCAATGCTGGCTACACAGGCGCTCTGGTCACCTCCCATCGCGTAAGCCTGGGCCTGGCGGACCAGCAGAAGAGCGCGGATGCGGCCTGGTAGCCGAACCTCGTCCAGCGCCTGCCGCGCCAGGACAGCGGCCCTACGCGGGTCGAATCGCTCGAGGGCGCGTTGGCTCTGCCTCATCAGGACGTAGCTTGCCAGCACCGGCGCGTTAGCCTCGACGGCGTGTTGCTGGGCGCGTCGCAGCCATGCGTCCGCCTCAGCGGCATCGCTCTGCTCGTCGATCCAGCTGAGGAACTCGGCCCACAGTGCCTGGGCGATGAGTACGTCTCGACGGGCGGTTGAGCTGCTCCGCCGCCCGATGGTGGCTGCGGCGCTGATCTGCGCATGGGCGGTGGACGCCATCCCCGCATACCCGATGCGATTTCCGGCAGTGGCGAGGCCGACGAGTTGCTCGTGCCACGGTGGGAGCAGGTCAGTCTCCTCGGGATGATCCATGACTCCCCCGAGCAGGCCGTCCACACCGCCGGCCGAGCGGTGATCGAGGACGGTCAGCCGACGCTCGCGTTCGAGGTCTGGCAGGAAGCGGAGCAACTCACCACCCGTCTGCAGTGCGGCCTCACACGAATCGACGAGGCGGGCGGACGGCCAACGATCGGCCTTCTCCACCTTGCCGATGAGGTCCCCACTGACGTGCACCAGCCTGCCTAGAGCGCGCTGAGACAGCCCGCGGCACTCGCGCCATTGTCGCAGCACGGCACCGAACCCATGCAGCACTGATCGATGCGGGGTCAGCCGTCGTGGAACCTGAGCCACCGGTACTCCTGGATGCCGTTGCCCGTCGCTGCCGCAGTCAGACGGTCCTGACCATACGTGGTCGAACGCTACGCGGACAGTTGCATGCGGACAACGCCCTATGTCCGCATCACCGCTATCGACTCGTCTGACCCGGTGCGCAATTCTCGTTGTTGAGATACCCGTCCGGGCGCCAGGCGAACTATTCGCGGCGATTCGGGCCGACGGGCAGATGCCCTCCCTAACAGGCCAGCTGCAGAAGTCGTCAAATCAGCCAGGCGTCAACTATTTGAGGAGTCTAATGAGTCTCCAGAATGAGCTGTCCCGATATGGATATCGGCAGGAGTTGAGCCGCCAACTGCGGTTCCGGGATCTACTTGCCTACGGCTTGGTGTACATGGTGCCGATCGCGCCGATGGCGATCTTCGGCAGCGTGTACGTCGGCTCGGGCGGGATGGTGGCCCTGGCGTATGCGATCGGTGTGGTGGCACTGGTGTTCACCGCGTTCTCGTACGCGCAGATGGTGAGGGCGTTCCCGATGTCCGGCAGCGTCTACAACTACGCCGGCCGAGGAATCAGCCCACCGGTGGGCTTCCTCGCCGGCTGGGTGATCCTCCTCGACTACGTCCTGGTTCCAGGGTTGTTGTATCTGGTGGCCTCGGTGGCGATGCACGCGACGGTGCCGGCGGTGCCGGTGTGGCTGTGGCTGGTCGGGTTCGTCGCGGTCAACACGGTCGTCAACTCGGTGGGGATCCGGATGACCGCGCTCGTCACGCGGGTCATGCTCGTTGGTGAGCTGATCGTCCTGGCGGTCTTCCTGGCCATCGCCGGGTGGGCGCTGGCCACGGGTCGGGGTCGGTTCAGTTGGGAGGCGTTCTACAATTCCGACACCTTCACTTGGTCGGTTGTCGCGGGGGCGGTGTCGATCGCGGTGCTGTCGTTCCTCGGTTTTGACGGCATCAGCATGCTGGCCGAGGAGACCCGGGGCGGCGCCCGTCAGATCGGCCGGGCGATGGCCGCCGTCCTGGCGTTGGCGGGGGTGTTGTTCATCGCGCAGACGTGGCTCGCCGCGATGCTCCTCCCCGACCCGGCATCACTGCTCAGCGACGGGGATCCGAACGGCACCGCTTTCTACGACGCCGCCGCCGTGGCTGGCGGAGGGTGGCTGGCGACGGTGTGCGCGGTGGCGACGGCGATCGCGTGGGGGTTGCCGAACTCGATGGTCGCGCAGGTCGCCACGTCTCGGCTGCTGTTTGCGATGGCGCGGGACCGGCAGCTGCCGGCGTTTCTGGCGAAGGTGTCGATCCGCCGGAACGTGCCGATCAACGCGACCCTGCTCACCGGGTTCGTGTCTCTCGCCTTGGGCCTGTACATGGCCACGCGTGCGGATGGGATCACCCTGTTGTCGTCGTTGATCAATTTCGGGGCGATGGTGGCGTTCCTGGTCCTACACGTCTCCGTGGTCGTGCATCACCTCATCCGGGGTCGCAGCACCAACGTGTGGGCGCACCTGGTCATGCCGGCGGTCGGCTTCGCGATCCTCACCTGGGTGGTGATCAACGCCAACATCGCCGCGCAGCGCCTCGGCCTGGCATGGCTCACCCTCGGCATCCTCGTCCTGGCCGGCCTGTACCTGTCCGGGCGGCGACCGACGCTGTCCGGATTGGCGCCTGCGCAGCCGCAGCCGCGCCGGCCGCATGCGGAGCGGGTGTGATCGGCATGGACGGCATCGTGTACTCCCCCGGCCCCGACGAGATGGCCTACACCTTCGGCGCCCGGATGCCGGTCGCGCATGTGCGCTCGGGTGACGTGCTGCAGGTCTTCACCGAAGACTGCTTCGGCGGCCTCGTGCGCGGCCCCGGTGATCTGCCGTCGCAGGTGTGCCGCATGCCCTACCTCAACCCCGTCTCCGGGCCGTTCTTCATCGACGACGCCGAACCAGGCGACACCCTCGCCGTCCACATCGCCTCGATCGTGCCCGCCCGCACGTGGGGTGTGTCGGCCACATTCCCGCACTTCGGCGCGCTCACCTCCACCAGCCACACCCCCACGCTCCAGCCACCGCTTCAGGAGCGGGTGTGGGTGTACGGAATCGACCAGCGGGGCGGGACAGTCCGGTTCCAGGCAACAGGCAGCGACCACACGGTGGATCTGCCCTTGGACCCGATGATCGGCACGATCGGCGTCGCACCCGGCGGGTTCCAGGCGCTCTCCACCATCATCCCCGGCACCCACGGCGGGAACCTCGACACACCCGAGCTGCGCGCCGGCACCACCCTCTACCTCGGGGTGAATGTGCACGGGGCGATGCTCGCCCTCGGCGACGGCCACGCCCGCCAAGGCGAGGGCGAGGCCTGCGGAGTGGGCGTGGAGATCGCGACCACCACCACTTTGATCGTCGAGCTGCTCAAAGGCATGTCCACGCCCTGGCCCCGGGTGGAGACCGACACCTCGATCATGTCGGTCGGCTGTGCACGCCCCCTGGAGGACGCCTACCGCATCGCCCACCACGACCTCGTCGGCTGGGCCAGCACCCTCACCGGCCTGGACACCCTCGACGCCTACCAACTGGTGTCCCAGGCAGGCCGGGCGCCGATCGGCAACGTGTGCGACCCCAACTACACCGTCCTCGCCGCCGTCGACAAAACCCTCCTACCCGCCCCGCGCGCCGCGTACGACGGGGTACACCGCCGGCTGCGACAGCTCGCGGCCGGACCGCGGTAGGAACCGGTTGATGACCGCGTCGATCCCCCAACTGCCGCTACGCGACGAGCTGTTCCTCCTCGGCCACGACGACGACACCGGCCACCCCCATGTGCACCGCCGAACCCTCGCCCTCGGCATGGCCGGCGCGGTCCTGATCGACCTGTTCCTGGCCGGGCGGGTCACCCTCGACCCGAACGAGACCACCCGCCCGGCCTCCACCCCGCAGCTTCGACTGCGCATCGACCGGCCCGTCGGCGACCTGATCGCCGACACCGCGCTCGCCTCGATCCGCTACGCCCACCCCACCGGCGCCGGGGTAAAGCCCTGGCTGCGCGACTTCGCCGACGACCTCTACGAACGCACCCGCGCCGGCCTGCTCGCCGCCGGGATCCTGCACCACCACACCCGACGCCGCCTCGCCGGACTCATCCGCGCCGACACCTACCTGCCCACCGACACCAAGTGGACCGTGGTCCCCCGCGCCCGGCTGCGCTACCTCGCCGCCGGACGGGAACCACCCAATGACCGCACGGCAGCCCTCGCCGGCCTGGTCGCCGTCCTCGGCCTCACCCCACACCTCTACCTCGACGAGGACACCACCGCACTCACCGCCCACCTCACGGCAATCGCCGACCAGCACTATCGGCCCGTCCGTGACATCACGGCCGCCGTCGACGCCGTCGTCGGTGATCTCGCCACCGCCGCTTACCGCTGAATCTCACCGCCGGCGAGCAGCCCCGGCCATGTCCGCAACGCCCACGCCCACTGCCAGCCCGATCAGTACGCCCGGAGGCTCCCCACCATGCAGGACGTTCCCCGTATCCGCGCCGCCCGCTGGACAGACAACGGCCCCGTCGCCGCCCTGATCGCCGACGCACTCCACGACAGCAACGTCGCCGAATGGCTCATCCCCGACCCACGGCAACGACGCCAAATCCTCGCCGACGTCCTCGAGATCTGGGTCGAGCACGCCATGTTCTACGGCGACATCCACGTCACCGACGACCTCAGCGCCGCGACCGTCGGCTTCCACCGCTACCGCGCTATCCCACCACCGGCCAGCTACCCGGTCCGGCTCGCAGACACCGCCGGCTCCCACGCGCACCGCTTCGACATCCTCAACCAGATCCTCACC
This sequence comes from Micromonospora sp. NPDC005413, assembly GCF_040606435.1. NCBI lineage: Bacteria > Bacillati > Actinomycetota > Actinomycetes > Micromonosporales > Micromonosporaceae > Micromonospora > Micromonospora sp. NPDC005413. Next base: position 18,278 of record NZ_JBEXEV010000043.1, on the reverse strand, counting down.
AACCAGCGACCCACCGAACCGCACTACGACCTGGCCTTCGTCGCCGTCGCAAAGCATGCCCAGCGCACCGGGCGCGGCAGCGCAATCCTCAACCACCATCGCAGCCGCCTCGACCGCATTGACCTGCCCTCCTGGACCGCGACGATCACCGAGTCCCAGCACCTGTACACCCGCTACGGATACATCTCCCGACCGGAGATCACGTTGCCCGACGGCCCGGTGATCTGCCCAATGCGCCGCAACCCCGACCGCCGCACTGACGCACGGCCGGCTACCAAGGCCCAACCAGCGATATCTCACTCACGACACCACAACGTCTAACCCTCAGCCGGAGAGCGGTCAACCGGATCGCGCCAGCAGTAACCCGACCGGGACCCCACCTCCGCCGCTGCTCCCAATCTGCTCCAGATGTAAGCTGCATATACGGCAACGCCCGTTACCGATGACTCCGGCAACGGGCTTCCGACGCCGGGTCTGGCATGGCCACTCCCCCGCGCAACCGCCGCACGTCCAAGCCGGCTTGATCGGATGGTGAGTGGTCACGGCGGGCCTTCCTGGCTGGGCCAGTGGCCGCGGCTGATCGGGATGCGGTGACGGATCCGGCATGGCAGATCGCCCCCGCAGCGGCATATGCGCCGCCAGTGTCGCCAGGACCAGACGGGCCGGTGCCGGCGAGCGAGAGTCAGCGCTACCGCCAGCACGTACTCGTCGTACGAAACTCGCTTCACCGGCTCGCCGCTCCAGCTCGTGCCATGGTCTGCCGTGCTGCCCAAGCCGAAGGGAGCACTGCCGCCTCCTTATGCCGCAGCTATCTGGAGGCGTGGATGCCCGAACGCGGGGGACGCGCCGAACATCCACGCCGGCGAGGACGGCCCACAGCGCCAACCGAGGGGATCGACCTCCTCGGCAACCTCCCATAGGTACCGTTGGGTAGTCAAGGGCTGACGTAGGTGGTCTACTCGTGTTGCCAACCGAGGAGAACCACGTGCCACCGCGTTACCGCTACGAGCAGATAGCCGACGACCTCGCCGAACGCATCAAGTCCGGCGAGTTCCAGCCCGGCTCCAAGCTGCCCAGTCGGCGTGAGCTGATCGAGCACTACAGTGTCACCGAGCCGGTGATCGACCGCGCCATGCAGGTACTACGCATCAAAGGGATGACCGAAACGCTTCCCGGCGTTGGCGTCTTCGTCGCCGAGTAAATCCCTCCGCAGGAGCCAGCCGCCGCGACCGCGATCGGTCGCTTACAGCTTCTGGGCGCTCCGTCCGGGCCGGCCCGCGTCTGTCTCCGAGCTCGGGCGGCAATCCGCGGCTGTCCGCCCACACCCATACCCCGTCTGGCCTCGTTGCTGTCGCCGTTGCTGTCGACAGCACCAGGGCAAACCGCTCAGGAGCAGAGGGGTCAGGGAAGGCTCTCTTCCTGCCCAGCCTCCAAACGGTCTGCTCGACGGTGGAGTTCCCCAGCTACGGCGTCCCAGTCGGGACCGAAGGCATGTAGATCGTTGGCCGCCACACGCAACAGCTCGACATCCTCCGGCCGTTGTAAGCAGGCCAGCCGGAACGCGAGATTTCGCGCCCAGACCGGAAGGCCTATCCAGTCCTCCTCCAGCATCACCTCCAGCATCGCCACGATCTCGTCAGCCGATGCGAAGGTCACCACCTCGACATATGCACTGGCAACTCTCTCGCTGTACCCCCGACCAGCAAGCAACCGGGCCAACTCAAGCAGCGACATATGCTCCGGTGCGAAGGGGTCGGCATCAGAGGACTGTTCGAGACGATCCCTAGTAGTGCTTTGTTAGGTCGGTGTGTCGTGGGGTCATCGGGGCGGTCTCAGTAGTTCGATGGTGCGGTGACTCCTGACGAGCTTTCGGTTGTGCGGCAACGGCTTGAGGCGTTCGCCGTGGATGTGTTCACCCCTTTGGTGCGTTCAGATCAGCGGGCCAAGGGTGAGACGTATCTGCGTGGGCTGTTGCTGGACGGGCGGCGTAAGTCGATGCAGCCGATGGCGGATCGGCTCGGGGTGGATCATCAGAGGTTGCAGCAGTTCGTGACGACCTCGACCTGGGACACCAAGGCGGTGCGGATGCGGCTTGCCCGTCGGGCCGTCGGCGTGGTCGGGCCGGTGGCGTGGGTGGTCGATGACACCGGTTTCCCGAAGGACGGCAAGGGCTCACCGGGTGTGGCCAGGCAGTACTCCGGCACGTTGGGCAAAGTCGCGAACTGCCAGATCGGGGTGAGCGTCCACGCCGTCACCGACACCGCGTCGTGTCCTCTGGACTGGCGGCTGTTCTTGCCGACGTCGTGGGACGACCAAGCCGTTGACGAGGCTGACCGCCCTGATGTGCTCGCCCGCCGGGCCCGGTGCGGGATACCTCCCGATGAGCATCACCGGCCGAAGTGGTCGCTGGTCGTGGAGATGCTCGATGATCTGGCCGAGCACGGACTACGCCCGCCGTTGCTGGCAGCCGACGCCGGTTACGGCGACAACAGCCAGTTCCGCAGCGCTCTGGACGAGCGGTCAATCAGCTACATCATGCAGGTCAAAGGCGACGCCCTCGCCCACACACCAGACGTGCAGCCGGTGGCGCGGGTGTGGTCCGGGCGGGGCCGCCCACCGACGCGCACCGACCCGCGCTACCCGAAGACCGCGCTCAGCCTGGTCGAGCACATTCGCGCCGCCGGACGCGCCGCCACGGAAACGATCACCTGGCGGGAAGGCTCGAAGGGCACGATGAGTTCCCAGTTCGTCTTCCTTCGGGTGCGTCCGGGCGGGCATCGCGTCGCCCGTGACGCCGACGGCCTCCTGCCCGAACGGTGGTTGATCGCCCAATGGCCCGACGACCAGCCTGAGCCGGTCAAGTACTGGCTGTCCAGCCTGCCTGCCACCACCGGCCTTGCCGACCTGATCCGCTACGGCAAAATCCGCTGGCGCATCGAACACGACTACCGCGAACTCAAGACCGGCCTCGGCCTGGACCACTTCGAAGGCCGCTCCTGGATCGGCTGGCACCGCCACGTCACCCTCGTCACCGCCGCGCACCTGTTCATCACCGAAATGCGCCTGGACCCAAAAGCGGCTGCGCCGGCCTGACCCTCTACACGGTCATCCGCGAGCTGCAACGCCTCCTCGCGACCTGGACCGGCGCCTGCATCACCTGCCACCAACCCGTGAAACCGTTACACCGCAACAAACGCCACAGAACCTAACAAAGCACTACTAGTAGCCCTATCCAGCAACGCCCGCAGCCAACCCGTCGTCTTCACAACTTAGAAGCTAAACGCTCCCCACGTGGCGAACCGGACACGGCACAGACGCCCGGCGACGGTTCGACGCAGATGAGTTGAAGCGGAACTTAGAGCCGCTGTCCCGCTACCCGGGGAAACAGCGCCCGACGCCGGCTCACACGCCGTCTCGGGCTGCCACCGTTGGTGGCTAGTTGACGACGTTTGACGGTGTCTAGTGCCCCGGGTGTGCCCCCGCGCCGCCGGAGGTGCCAGCCGGACAGTCATAGCCAAGCGGGTCGCATCCGCTCACTGCGCAGACTCTTCCTGTCGGCGGTCTTGTCGGGCATCGTGCCTGGTGCCGGCGATTTCGGGTCGTCGGCGCACCTGGTCTCCACCGGGCCACCGCCTCGTCCGCTCGACCCTGAGAGGTCCGGCATGAGTTCCGCGGGGCCCGGTGGTCCCAGGACACGTATGACTGGCGACAGGGCTGCGCGCCGTTGAGCGCCGATCAGTGAGCGACCGGCTTTCGTGTCCTGAGACCACCAGCTGCCCACCTGCTGCTGCAACAGCAAGGAGGACACCATGAGTGTCAAACACGACCCCTCGACGCGTCGACCAACTGCGGGCATCGACTGGGCCAGCACCGAACACGCCCTTGCAGTCGTTGACCCCGACGGTGTCGAGGTTCAACGGATGCTCGTCGAGCACACCGCTGCGGGGCTGAGGAAGCTGCTGCGCTGCCTGCAGCAGGCCGCGGTGCTCGAGGTCGGTATCGAACGCCCTGACGGACCCGTCGTCGATTCCCTTCTCGAGGCAGGACTCACGGTCTTCGTGATCGCCCCGAACCAGATCAGGCACCTGCGCCGCCGCTACGGGGCGGCCGGCAACAAGGACGACCGCTTCGACGCCTACGTCCTGGCCGACACCGTCCGCACCGATCACCACCGCCTGCGTCCCCTCACCCTCGACTCGCCCGCGACAGTCACGCTGCGGATGACCGTCCGCGCCCGCAAGGACCTCATCGCCGCCCGGATCGCGATGGCCAACCAACTCCGCGCCCACCTCGAACACGTTTTGCCCGGCGTGATCGGGCTGTTCCGCGACATCGACTCCGCCATCACCCTGAGCTTCCTCACCCGGTTCCCGACTCAGGACAAGGTCGACTGGCTGTCGCCACGCCGACTGCAGAGTTGGCTGCGCAGTGTCTCCTACCCCAACCCGGCACGAGCCGGGCTGCTGCACGCACATCTGCTCGCGGCTACCCGCGGAACCACGGGCCCTGAAGCCACCGCCCGGGCGCACGTCACCGCCGCATTGGTGGTTGGGCTTACTGCCCTGCGAGAGCAGATCAACGCCCTTGAGGAGCAGATCGAAATCCAACTGCTGCAGCATCCCGACGCGGCGGTGTTCACGTCTCTGCCCCGGGCGGGGATCGTGCGAGCGGCCCGCCTTCTGGCTGAAATCGGTGACGCCCGCGGCCGCTTCCCGACACCGGAGGCACTCACCTGCCTGGCCGGTGCCGCACCCTCGACCAGACAATCCGGGAAAGTGAAAGTCGTTGGCTTCCGATGGGCCGTCGACAAACAACTCCGTGGAGCGGTCATCGACTTCGCCGGCGACTCCCACCGCGCCAACCCCTGGGCTGCCGACCTCTATCAACGAGCCCGAGCGCGGGGCCACGACCACCCCCACGCCACCCGAATCCTCGCCCGTGCCTGGTTGCACGTTATCTGGCGCTGCTGGCAAGACGGCGTCGCCTATGACCCCACCCGCCACCGAGCTCTGCAGGCCGTCCTCGCGCCCGTCGCTTGACACAGGGCTACTCATGCCGCGATGCGCGCGTTGCGGCGTTCAGCGCCCGGGCCACGACCAGCAGGCCAGGATGAAACGAAACTGATTGGCGCGGGCGGATGTGGCTGGCATGATCATGCGACCCGGACGGCGACCGGCCCGGACGCCGCGGTTACCAAAGGTGATGCGAGTGGGACTCTTCAGACGGCGACCGTTGACTCCCGTCGGGCGGCTCATGGCCGCCGCCGGGCTGCCCACTGCGGGTGGTGAGATCCCGGTGCGGGACGTCGTCATGGACGTGGTGCAGCGTAGGAGCGGGCGGGTCAGGGCAACTCTTGCCATCGTCGAGGAGTTGCTGGTTGAGGAGGGCGACGCGTCGCGTATCGCGCTGGACTTTCTCGAGGATCTCCAGAACGCGGCGTCGCACGGGACGGAGGGACTGTTCACCACGAAGGAGCTGCTGCCGTTGCGCGGACCCCGGACGGTGGAGGGCTGGGAGACGGTGGACCGGTTCTGGGCCGCTGTCGTCGCCTGGTGCGACGAGAGCGGGGTGGAGCTGGAGTCGAGTGAGTCGCTCCGCGCCGTCGAGCATCCTGGACTGCGGTCGATCATGTGGCCCTCGTGCCGGAGCCTCGCAGACGGGCGACGGGTAGGTCTCAGCAATGTGGTGCTGTACGAGAAGGCGGTTGGCGTGCCGTTGGCCGGCTTCGGTCACCACCCGACGGCATGACCGGACGGGCGGCGGCGCGACCAGCACCCCGCCCCGCCGGAACCCGAATCATGTGCCGGGAGCCGCGATCGCGGCTCGGCCGGGCGGTAACCGGGTGTAGCCCGGGAGGCGGCCTGGCATGCGACGGCGAGGCTTGCTCGACCGACGTCGTCGACCCTTCTGACACGTCGGTCTCTGTACGCTCCGGCGTACCTACCTACGTACGGAACCCGTACGCCGACATCGCCCTCCGCCGCGTACGGGCAGGCTGTCGTGCCCACGGCGGCCCATCGGGTCTCCCACCGGCCTGACAGCGGCGCCGGCGGGTCGTTGAGTCGGCGGCTGTGAGACCCCGACGCCGCCGCCGTCGGCGGGGCAGGAAGGGCAGTCACCGCCGCCAGCGCGGCCGAAACGGCGCCATCGATCGCGGTCCCACCCGCGTCCGGATCCGACAAGGTGGCCAGCACCTCGAAACCGGCCGGACCGCGGCGCAGGACACTGACCTCCGCACCCCCACCGACGTCACAGACCGCGACGAGCGATCCCACCGGCAGCTGCGTACCCGTCGCGAGGAGGAATCCGGCCACCGCGACCGGCGCCTCCACCAGCCGGGGCTGCGGCAACCCGGCGCGGTGAGCGGCATGCCGCATCCACGTCCGCCGCCGCGGACCCCACCCGGCCGGAACCACCAGCCGCACATCCTCGACCGGGCCCCCGACGACCCGCTGCACCTCACCACCGACCCGACGCAACGGCGCGGCTACCAGGTCCAGCGGGTCGACCTGCACACCAGCGACCGTCACCGACTGCTCCGGCGACCGCCGCGGAGCGGGAACGAAACGCCCCGGATCGGCACCCGCGGCCCGCAGCGCCGCATGCCCGGTCAGAACGGTCCCGTCCGAGGCCAGCATCACGCCACTGGGGAACCCGGGCTCACCATCGAACAGCAGCGGAACCCACCGACCATCCGGCCACGCCACCACCGCCGACGTGTTCACACCTCCGCAGTCGATCGCCAACCGCGCCCCGCTCAAGCTCATAGACCACAGTCAAACACGCAAATCATGGGTCCGTCACTGACCAATTACTCAGCGCGGCTGCGGACGCGGCTCGGTGGAGACGACGGGGGCCGGTCACCGACTGGGAAGCCGCAGTGCCGCTGCCACACGATTACACGGCGCGCCCCGATGGGCTGGGCATGCTCATCGACGACCTCGGCGACCCGCGGCGGACCGCGACATCAGCCGAAGCTGCCGGCGCGGCCGGCTGGGTCCACGCCGTTGTCCTCACCCCCGGGCTGCCGACCGTCGAACAGGCGGGATTGGCGCGCCTGCCGAGACAAGCCCTCGATGCGGGACATCGTCGGCCATGGCTCAAGCAGACACTTGGCGGCGGCGCCTATTGAGGCGGTGGGGTCGCGGCGTCCCCGGTTTGCTCGCGCCACTGGCCGCCGCCGCTGGCGGTCATCAAGCGTCGGACCATCGCACGGGCGTCGTCTTCGCTGGCGAACTCCCAACGCAGTACCCGTCCGGTCTCGGAGTCGCCGGCGCGGGCGACGACATGCCAGAGGGTCTCGCGGCTGAGCCACACGTCTCGCCGGGTCAGTCGTCCCCAACCCCGTTCCACCAACGCCCGACCAACTCGACCACCATTAGGTCATCGTACATATGTACGATGACCTGGTGTGAGGTTGGCTCGGATCCGCGAACGACGGGTGGCTGCCTTCAGATGGACAACGTCATTGGCGATTGTGTTCGTAGAGGGCGGGGCCTGGATGGGTTCTCACCGGCGGGTACCACCAGGTGCAACTGTGGGGTGAGGAGTGCAGCCCGCCGCTGTGGTGCTGCGGGCCGCGGCTGAGGTGTGTCAGTAGGCGTAGGTGACGGTGAGGGTGACGTTGCTGCAGGAGTTGGCGCCGCCGCCGGGTCAGCCGGGAGGTGCCCCCCGGGGCTGCCACTGCGCTGCGTCAACTGCGGCAGCCCGGTCCACGGACGGGCTGGCACGGCCGGTCGCCGACGGGACACCGCCTGGTACATCCACTGCCCCGCCTGCGCGGACCTCGCCGCCCGGCAGATGGAGGCCCTCGATCTTCTTTCTCGCTGTTGGTGCCCCAGTTGGACCACCCGGACTCGCGGCGCTGCTGGATGCCGAAGCCGCCGGACGGCTTCGAAGTCCACCAGACCATCCCGTAACCGGTCTTGGTGTTGAGGGCCGCGCTGCGGTCCGCCGGACCGACGAAGATCGTCGACTGAACCGCCGCCGGGACGTCCACCCCGAGCGGGTCGACGGTCACCTTCCAGAAGCGATCCGCCGCGTCGGACGCGCGATGGGCCTCCGCACGGACGGCGGCCAGCTCGCTGCGGATCCGGTCGTGCGGGAGGAAGTCCTCCCACGCGCTGAACAGCCGCCAGTACCAGTCCCAGTTGGCGGCCGTGATGTCGCCGGCGATCGCGTCCCGGTACGCCCGCAACTCGGCGGGCGAGTCGTCGGAAATCTGGGCCACGATACGCCGCACCGAGCGCGCAAGAATGGCCGAGTAGGGCGCGCCCTCGCGGAAGGTCGTGGCGCCCCAGGTCGCGAACCTGTCGAACACGAGCGCGCCCACGCCTGCCTCGAACTCGTCGCCGACGGTCAGCTTGTCCACGACCGACCGGCCATCGACCTCGGTTGCGACCTCGCTCAGCCGGTAGTGGCGCTCGAACCAGGGGGTGCCAAGCGTGAACGTCCAGTCGATCGTGATCCACTTCCCATGCAGCTCCGGAAGCAGTCCGTCCGGGATGCGGACGGTCATGCGGTACATGTGCAGGAGCGGTCCGACCTCGACGGGAACGACGTCCGCGATTGCGTGCTCCGGCGGATTGATCAGCCCGTTCTCGGGGTGAAGAACGGCGCGTACACGCCGCCGATGGCATTGTCGCCGCCCGGGATCAAATCGACGCCCTGGACGCTGTCCATGAAATGGCGGATGCCCCACTTGCTGTCGGTCGTGCCGCGGGCGGTGCCGCGGCACAACTCAAGCTCGAACGCTCCGGTGTCCAGTCGCACGACCCCGTCGGCCTCGACGACCGGCCGTGCCGCGATGGCCTTGCCGGCGTCCGGCGCCGCCGCATCCGCGAACAGCCGCATCGTCTGCCGCGGGACGCCGTCCAGGTCCATGATCGCGACGCCCCGGCCCGGGTCGGCGGCGAGCAGCTGCACGGGGCGCGGAGGGCCGTCGCCGAGGGCCGCCGAGTACTCGCGGTGGCCGGTCGCGGGCAGCTCGAACGTCAGCGGCTCGGCAGTGCGGGGGCGCCCGAGCGAGCCGACGACCTCGTACTCCGCGGTCGGGCGGGGGACATTCACCATGACGGCACCTCTCCGAGGCGCGGCGGGTCGGCGCCCTCTCTCCGAACGGTGACGCCCGCGCACGCGAGCGCGGCGCCGACGGCGTCGGCGATCGTCTCCTCGTCGATCCGGAGACCGTCTCGGCCGCTCGTCGCGAGGAGCCGCCAGATCAGCGCGGCCATGAATGAGTCGCCCGCGCCGATTGTGTCGCGGACGTCAACGCGCGCCGCCGGGGCTGCGATCTCCCCGCCATCGAACACGGCGTGTGCTCCCTCCTCGCCGCAGGTCATCAAGGCCAGGCGCGCGCCGCCGGCTTGCCATGCCCGCACGGTCTCCAGGGGGTCGCGGTCCGGGTACAGCAGCTCGGCATCTTCGTCGCTCGCCTTCACGACGTCGCTCCGGGAGACATACCACTCGATCTCGGCGCGACGATCCCGGGGGTCGCCGACCACGTCGGGCCGGATATTGGGGTCGAATGAGCGGATGACTCCCGCTCCCGCGTCGTCGAACGCCCTCCGCACGCTGCTCGCGCCCGGTTCGAGCAGTGCCGCGATCGATCCGGCGTGGATCCAGCGGACGTCCCGGGCCGCCTCGCCGACCGGGGCGAGAGAGGCGTCGAGGTCGAACTCGTACTCGGCCGCACCACTCAGGTGGATGTTCGCTCGCGCCGTGCTCGTCGGGGCGTCGACCACCGACACCGCGGTCAGCTCCACGCCGCTCGCGCGCAGGTGGTCAAGGATTGCGCGTCCGTGCTCGTCGCTTCCGATCCGCGTGTGCAGCGCGGTGGGGACGCCGAGGCGTGCCACGCCGACCGCGACGTTGAGCGGGCTCCCGCCGGGGCGGTGGGACGGGTCCGCCCCGGCGGTGCGGACGATGTCGACGAGGGACTCGCCGACGACGAGCAGGTCGGTCATCGATCGGCGCCGGCTTCGAGCCGTACCGGGTTCTCGAGCGAGGCTGCCACCGTCCGCCAGGAATCGGCGAAGCGGCCGTACGCGGCGCGGATGGTTACATCCGTCGGCAGCTCCGGGCACTCGTTCTCGCCGTTCGTCCCCCAGTTGCTCCAGCCCGACTCGCGGCGCTGGACGATCTGGAACCGGCCGACCGGCTTCGACGTCCACCAGGTCATGGCGTACCCGGTGCCGGCGTTGATCGCCGCGGTCTTGCTGGAGGGGCCGACGAAGACCGTGGCCTCCTCCGTGGTGGGCACCTCGACCCCAAGGGCGGCGTCCGTCGTCTTCCACTCGCGCGCGGGCGAGTCTGCGGCACGGTGGGCCTCGGCGCGCACCTCGGACAGGTGCGCCCGGATCTCGTCGTGCGTGAGGAACGACTCCCACGCGCTGAACAGCCGCCAGTACCAGTCCCAGTTGGCGGACTCGATGTCGCCGCCGATCGCCTGGTGGTACGCGTGCAGCGACGGGGAGGACTCCTCCGAGATCCCGCTCGTGATCTGGTGGACGCGGTTCGCGAGGATGCCGGCGTAGGGGTCGCCTTCGCGATAGGTCGTGCCGGCCCAGGACGCGAAGTGGTCGAAGAGCACGTCGCCGGGGCCCGCCTCGAACTCGTCGCCGACGGTGAACTTGTTCACCGCGGCGCGGCCGTCGACCTCCGTCGCAAAGTCGGAGATGTCGTAGTGCCGCTCGAACCAGGCGGAGCCGGCCGTGAACTGCCAGTCGATCGTGAACCACTTGCTGCGCAGCTCCGGCAGGAGCCCGTCGGGGATGCGGCCGGTCAGACGGTATTTGTGCAGGAGCGGGCCGCGCTCCAGGACCTCGACGTCCGCGATGACGTGCTCGGGCGGGTTGATGAGCCCGTTCTCCGGCGTGAAGAACGGCGCGTAGAAGCCGCCGATGCAGTTGTCCCCGCCCGGGATGAGGTCGACGCCCTGCTCCTTGGCGAGCAGGTGCCGGATGCCCCACTTGGAGCTCGTCGTGCCCTTGCCCGTGCCTCGGCACAGCTCGATCTCGAAGGGGCCGGTGTCGAGGCGCACGACGGCATCCTGCTCGCGGGCGGGCACCTCGGTGATCGCGGAGCCGTCCGACTCGGGAGCCGCCGCGACCACCGTGAGGGGGAAGGGGCCAGTACCCTCCGGGATGTCGAGGATCGTGACCAGCCCGCCGGAAGCGAGCCGCTGCACCGGCGCGAGCGGACCGTCCCCGAGGCGGACGGAGATGACGGAGTCCGCATCGACCTCGTCGAGGAACACCGGCTCGCTCGCGCGGGGCGTGCCGGTTGGGTTGGTGAGTCGGTACTCGGCGAGCACCGTTGGGCCGTCGTTCAAGGTTTTCCCCTCTCGATGAGGAATTGGGATGGATGGCTCAGGTGATGCAGAGGTTGTCGGGGCACCCGCAGCTGCCTCGACGGATCAGGGCGACGGGCAGGACGACGCGCCTGGGCGGCACGTCCGAGTCGACCATCGCCATGAGGAGGTCGACCGCCTCCTGTGCGATCCGCGCGAAGGGTTGGCCGATCGTGGAGAGTCCGGGAGCAGTGAAGGCGGCTTCCGGGATTCCGTCGAAGGAGACGAGGGCGAGATCCTCAGGTACGCGCAGCCCCGCGTCCGCCGCTGCGCGGAGCACGCCGACCGCGAGCTCGTCCGCAATGGTGAAGACGGCGGACGGGCGGTCGTCCGTAGCGAGGATCTCGCGAGCGGCCGCGTACGCCGCGCTTCGGGCGATACGGACGTAACTCGTCTGGCGGACCGTGACATCGTCCCGTCCGGCCACAGCCTCGAGCGCGCCCTCCATGCGCTCGTCGGACTCGGCCGACGGGCCCACCATAACCGTGATGTTCCGGTGGCCGTGTTCGAGGAGGTGCGCCATGGCCTCGCGTCCGCCGGCCCGGTTATCCACCTCTATCGCGCTGTGCTGGTTGCCCACCGGCGATCGGTCCACGAACACGGAGGGCAGTCCCGACTCCTCGAGGAGATCGATGATGTCAGGCGACCGGCTAGAGCTGACGACGAGGATGCCGTCGACCCGTCCATTGAGGAAGGTACTGAGGTAGGCGAGTTCTCGAGCGGGATCCTCTGCGGAGTTGCCGAGCAGCAGCGTCATCCCCTGCGCATGCGCAGCCTCCTCGATGGCGCGCGCAAGCTCCGCGAAGTAAGGGTTGCTGCTGTCGGGCACCACGATCCCGAGGACCGCGGTGCGCTGCAGCTTCAGCGCGCGGGCGAGGCCGTTCGGGCGGTACCCGAGCTCGCGCACCGCAGCCACCACCTTCGCCCGCGCCTCCTCGGAGACGACCCGCGGTCCACCGTTCATGACGTAGCTAACGACGGCGGTGCTCACCCCGGCGAGACGCGCGACGTCATTTCGATTGACCACGTGAGCCCCTCTTACTGAAACCGGACGGCGGACGCGCCCTCGATCTGCGTCTGCATGTAGGTCCGGGCGTGGCGGGCCAGGTCGTCCGAGTCGCGCCACAGATTCCGCCAGATCGCGAGCGTGTTCGACAGCACGGGATCCACGACGGTCGAGGAGAAGGACTCGAACGTGATCGGCCCGGTGTAGCCAGAGCTCGCCAGTGCCGCGAAGAAGCTGCGGAAGTCGATCGTGCCCGACCCGAGATAGCCGCGGTGACTCTCCCCCACGTGCACGTAGCCCAGGCGATCGCCGCACACAGCGATGGGGGAGGCCATGTCCGGCTCCTCGATGTTCATGTGGTAGGTGTCGAGGTGGACATAGACGTTATCGCGGTCCACGGCGCCGAGGAAGTCCATCGCTTGCCGCGCTGTGTTCAGGAGGTTCGACTCGTAGCGGTTGACGACCTCGAGCCCGAGCCGGATGTCCGACGCAGCGCCCGTGTCCGCGAGGCGCTGGATGCTCTCCACGCTGTTCGCGTACGACCGCGGGGACGCGGGCCCCAGGTGCTTGCTCATGCTCCCGTAGATCACCCCACACAGGTAGTCGCCGCCGAGGTCCCGGACCACTGCGGCGGCCCGGTGCAGCAGGTCCTCGCCGCGCCGTCGGATCTCCTCGTCCTCGCTGGAGATGTCCGTGGCGGGCGAGAGCCCGAGCGAGGCGACCATCGACAGCCCGTGCCGGTCCAGGGATCTCCTCGTCGCGTCGACGTCGATCGAATAAGGATCAAGCAGCGCCAGCTCGATGAGGTCGTAGCCGGCTGCGGCCGTCCGCCGGATCGCGTCGTCGGCCGTCTCCGGCGTCCACTCGCCGGTCCAAACGAGGGCATGAATGCCGTAGCGGTGCGAGGTCGACGCGGCGAGGGAGTCAGAGGTCATGAACGAGCTTCTTTCGATAGGGCGTTGGCGCCGGCGTCGGGCGTCGGGGCGGCACCGGTCATGATCGCGACGGCCTCCGCCGGCGTGTGCGACTCGGGCGAGATCGTGGCGATCCTCCGCCCGAGGCGCTGGATGTGGATCCGGTTGGCGACCTGGAACACGTTGGGCATGTTGTGGCTGATGAGAATGACGCCCAGGCCCGCGTCGCGCAGACCCGTCACGACATCGAGCACCTGCGCCGTCTCCCGCACGCCGAGCGCAGCCGTCGGCTCGTCGAGCACGACGATGCGGCTGCCGAACGCGACGGCCCGGGCGATCGCGACCGCCTGCCGCTGGCCGCCGGACAGCGTCTCGACGACCTGGGTGATGTCCTGGAGGGTGCGGATGCCGAGCTTCGACACGTTCTCGGCCGCGAGCTGGCGCATCCGCTTGTGGTCGAGCATCCGGAGGACCCCGCCGAGCGGACCGCGGCGACGGATCTCCCGGCCGAGGAACATGTTGGAGGCGATGTCGAGGTCGGGCGCGAGTGAGAGCGTCTGGTAGACGGTCTCGATGCCTGCGGCGTGAGCGTCCTGCGGACGGCGGAAGGATACCTCGCTCCCCGCGACCTCGAGGGTCCCGACATCCGGGATCTCAGCTCCTGTCAGGCATTTGATGAGAGTCGACTTCCCGGCGCCGTTGTCGCCGATCACGGCGAGGATCTCGCCCGCGTTCAGATCCAGATCTACGCCGTCGAGGGCGACGACTGGACCGTAGGTCTTGACGAGTCCGCGCGCGCGCAGGATTTGCTCGGCGCTCATCCCTTCACCCCCGCCCGGCGGATCCACTGGTCGAGGGCGACCGCGACGAGGATCAGGATGCCGATCGCGAGCGTCTGGTACAGCACGTCCACGCGGGCGAGCGAGAGGCCGTTGCGGAAGACCGCGACGGTGATCGCCCCGAGGAACGTGCCGAGCAGGGTGCCACGGCCACCGAAGAGGCTCGTGCCGCCGATGACGACCGCGGTGATGGAGTCGAGGTTGACGTCGACGGCCGCGCTGGTCGTGGCGGCGTTGTTGCGGCCAATGAGGATCCACGCGGACAGGGTCACGAGGAAGCCCGCGACCGCGTACACGCTCATTAGCACGCGGCGGGTGTTGATGCCGGACAGCCGGGCGGCGAGGGGGTCGCTGCCGACGGCGTACAAGTGCCGGCCCCACCCGGTCTGACGCAGCACGAAGCCCATCCCGAGGTACATCAGCAGCATGAGGATCACGCCGACCGTGAAGTTGAACGGCCCGACGCTGAAAGCCGCCGCCGTCCAGAGGAGGAATCCGCCGAGCTTCTCGCCCTGGATCGCGACGCCGTTGCTCATGAGGAGCGCGAGAGCCATGAAGATGCTCAGGGTGCCGAGCGTCGTGATGAACGGTGGCAGCCGGAGCACCGAGACCAGCACACCGTTCAGGAGGCCGGCAAGGACGCCGACCAGGATGCCGATCGCGAAGGCGATGGGCCCTGGCAGGCCGGCGAGGCCCACCAGGGATCCCATTACCATCGAGACGAGGATCATCAGCGCGCCGACCGAGAGGTCGATGCCAGCGGTCAGGATGACCAGCGTCTGGGCGACCGAAAGCGACCCGACCACCGCGACCTGCAGGAGGATCAGCGAGATGTTACCCGGGCTGAGGAAGCGATCGTTCGCCAGCCCGAACGCGAGCATCGCCACGAGCAGCACGATCAACGGGCTGATCTCGGGATGCAGGTGCAGCATGCGATGCACCCTCTGGAGCGGGGTCAGCGGGCGGGTCTTGAAGGCCTCGGCCGCGGACAGTTCGGTGTTGCTTATAGTCGTCATCATCATACCCTCAGGAGGTGCAGGCCTTCATCGCCTCGGCGCCGGTGACGCTCTCGAGGCCGGCGACGGTCTGGTCGGTGACGAGCTCGACGCCGGTGTCGATGAAGCCGTCGGCGTTGTCCGTCTTGGGCTTGGCGCCGGTGCGTACGTACTCGACCGCCGCCTTGACGCCCTCGGCGCCCATCTTGCCCGGGAACTGCTGCGAGCCCGCGCCGAACTTGCCGCCGATGACCGTGTTGATGTCCTCGCACGCGCCGTTGATCGACGTCAGGAGGGCGTTGACGTTCGCCGCCTTCAGTGCCTGGTATGCGCCGAGGCCCGGTGCCGTGTTCGACGTGTAGACGACGTTGATTTTCGGGTTGAGCGAGAGGCACTTCTCCATCGCCGTGCGGCCGCCGTCTTGCGCGCCGTCGCTGTACTCGTGGCACGCGATCTCGTACTCGCCACCAGAGTAGGTGCCGGTCTCCGCCTCGTCGCCGATCTTCTTCGGGTCGCCGAGGGCGATGCCCATGCCGTCAAGGAAGCCCTGGTCGCGCTGGTAGTCGACCGAGACGACCTTGTCCGCGAACAGGTCGAGCATCGCGATGACCGCCTTCTGGCCCTTGAGCGAGCCCGCCGCCCACTTCCCGATGGCCTGGCCCGCGGCGAAGTTGTCGGTGGCGTAGGTCGCGGTCGCGAGGTTCGCCGGGCTGAAGGGGGTGTCCAGGGCGAGCACCAGGACCCCGGCATCCTGCGCCTTCTTGACCGCGTCGTTGACCGCGGGGCCGTTGTTCGCAATGAGGATCGCGTCGTCGCCGCGAGCCGTGGCGTTTTCGATTGCCTGGATTTGGCCGTCGCTGTCGGTCTGGTCTTTGCCAGCCGCGACGGTGATCTCGACGTTCTGGCTCTTGGCCTCCTTCTTCGCGCCGTCGATCATGGCTACCCAGAACGGGTCGCTGGGGTCCTTCGTGATGATGCTCACGTGGATCGTGTCCCCGCTCGCCGATCCCGACTGACCCGAGCAACCGGAGAGCAGTAGGCCCAGTCCGGCGAACGTCGCGGCGGCCGACAGCAGGGGCCCGCGGCGTGACAGGTTTCGATGCATCCCGACTCCGTTGGTGAGTGACGCCATACGTGGCGTGTTCGATGAGCTATCTACAGCAGTAGCTACAGCAGTAGATTGGCACCTCGAAGAGAACGGTGTCAACAACCCAGCGACACCGTTTTGACACCCCACAGCCGGCACTGCCCTCGATGTGGAAAGACCCAGCAACACGGGCGTCGGGACTACCTCACGGTCGTCGGCCAACTCGCCCCATCAGGGGCACCTGCCAGCACAACGGCGACGCTTCCAGCGCGACCGGCGACCGGCGACCAACCCACCGAGCAGAATCCTCGTGATTGCGACCCGACTTCAGCCACAGAAGTAAGTGGATCAGCAGGTCAGGCCACTGCCATCCATCGAGGGCCGTCGGTTTAGGAAACCGATGCTCTATCCCCTGAGCTACGGGGGCGCGAGTGGTCAGTCTAACGACCTCCGGGTCGACCCGCGTTGGCAGGGAGTGACCCACCTTGACCTGCCTTGACCTGGCGGGGTGTCCCGACCGACGACCACACGGCGACCACACCGGGCCGGTCGACGACCATGATCATTAAACCCAGCTGGCCTGGAGTGGCACGGATTGACCCGGGGTGACCCCCGCTGGAGACCACACGGCGAACACATCAGCAAGATCAGTAAGGAACATCAGTGACGCCCTGACTTCGCACTGTACACGCCCCATCACCGAGCAGGCACTCTCCCTACTCAAGGGCCCTACTCACACCCGCGCCGAGGACCCTCACCACGACGCTGCTGTCGGGGCAGGCGGACACTAGCTCCCACGCCAGGGTCGGCGAACCTGCCGCCCCGCGAGATGAGTAGTGATCAAAGATGGTGACGTGATGGACGCCAACACGCGCCGCCGCAAAGCCCTGCGCATCCCGGTGGGCCGAAGAAGTGAGGCAGTGGCAAGCCGATCTGGCGCGCCTCCCCCGCCTGCGGCCGGGACCCGCTCGGCACCCGGTGAACCTAGGTGAGATCAGCAATGAGGTCCTCCATGACATGCTCCTCTTCCACCCGCGTGGCCTGCTGGATCATCGCGTCGACGAGGCCGGGCGCCCAGGGGTACTCATAGAAGGGAAAGTCCGGTCTGTTCAGCGCTGAGCGTCTTGTGGCACGGGTTGCAGCTGCGAGGTAGCTGTCGCGGTCCATGCGCCATGGGTGCGCCCCCATCTGCATCATTTGATCGGCGATCGCCAGCCCTTCCCAATCGAAGTCGCCGTGGTAGGCGATGTCGGCACCGTGGTTGAGTAGGTGTTGCAGTAGCAAGGTCGCGGCATGGCTTGGCCAGCCCTCGACGCAGATCAGTGGCGGACAGTCGCGCCCAAGAGCATTAGTCGCCTCGGCAACGACCGCGACGTTCTCGCACACCCAGACGCGCGTCTCAGGAGGCAGCAGTGGTGCGGGCTGTTCGCTGACAAAGTTGTCGACCTGGCGCAGAGTGATCACGGCAGGTTCGCCGCACCGGGCATGAGCGCGGAGCACGGTTTCGAAAGATGTGGTGCCAGTCGCCTTGAAGCCGGCGAGGAGGACTCTGCTTGACAGGTCGTCCGGGCGGAGACCCGCAAGCCTCCACAGTGTTCGTGGGTACGCGGATGCGATCGGATCTTGGCCTTACTGAAGGCCGAGGGCCCGCAGTACAAGGTTGGCCAGTGGGCCTTTGTCGAGGGCGTGCGCCGACCCGAGGATGTTGGCGGCGAGGCGGGTGACGCTAATGCCATCGGCGGGTAGGGCGTCGAGCACGGTGAGGGCGTCTGCTAGCAGCGGTTGCCGTTTGCTGATCTCGGCGGGGAGCGCGCCGAGTGATATTTCGGCGGCCACCCATCGCTGTAGTTCCGGGCTTGCGTTGACGCGCGGGTGTTGTGCCGCAGAGGCCCACAGCTCATCGGCGGCATTTCGTAGCTGTTTTTAACGTGCGGCCCGGTCGTCGAGCGGTCCGTCGAGGGCTTCCATTGACATCCTCTCCGCCCTAAAGGGCGGAGATTCCCTCCACGCTGCGCGTGGAAGACGCGGCGTCCGGGTGGGTTACCGCTTCTCTGCGCGGTGCCAGCATCGCTGCTGGTCTTACCTGC
>NZ_JBEXEV010000042.1:10292-51002 GCF_040606435.1 Micromonospora sp. NPDC005413 | reverse complement strand
CCGGCCCCCGCCCCCGCGCCCCCCGCCCCGCCGATCTAGGGCAGATCGTCGTGTTTGGAGATCAACTAGCGACGATAGTCCCTAGATCGGCGGGGCCGGCGGGGCCGGCGGGGCCGGCGGGGCCGGCGGGGCCGGCGGGGCCGGTCGGTGTTTAGACCTCGGTCAGGGTGGACAGTCGGCGCTCGACCACTGGGAGGACGTCGGCGACGGTGATCGGGCGGTTCAGCTCGGCGGTTAGCGAGGTGACGCCGGCGTCCCGGATGCCACACGGCACGATCCGGTCGAAGGACGTCAGGTCGCAGTCGCAGTTGATCGAGAAGCCGTGCAGGGTGACGCCCCGGGCCACCCGGATGCCGATGGCGGCTACCTTGCGGGCCGGCCCCCGGTCGTCTGCGGGCACCCAGACCCCGCTGCGCCCCTCGACCCGGCCGGCGGCCAGCCCGAACTCGGCGCACACGTCGATCAGGAGCTCTTCGGTGCGGCGGACGTAGGCGACCACGTCCACCGGGTCGGGCAGCCGCAGGATCGGGTAGCCGACGAGCTGCCCCGGCCCGTGCCAGGTGATCTTGCCGCCACGGTCGACGTCGACGACCGGGGTGCCGTCTGTCGGCCGGTCCCACGGCTCGGTGCGTTTGCCCGCGGTGTAGACGCTCGGGTGCTCCAGCAGCAGCACGGTGTCGCCGCGCTCGCCAGCCACCACCGACTCGTGCAGGCGCCGCTGCTCGTCCCAGGCGGCCTGGTAGTTGAGCAGGCCGGCACGGACGGCCGTCAGGCCGGAGGTCCTCGTCGTCACGTCCTTCAGCGTAGTCCCGTGACCGGCGAAGATCGCTGGTGAGCCGCCTCACCAGGGTGTGGCCACCCCTGGTCGTGGGGCCCGCTGTCGGCGGGCGTCAGGCCGCGGGGTCGGGCGTCAGGCCGGGGTCCGCGTTGGCGGCGGAACCGCGCCGGTGCCGACGGCGGACGAGCAGGGCGATGGCGAGCAGCGTCGGCACGGCCAGCGCGAGGTAGAGCCAGAGCGGGGCGGCGAACGGTGACGGACGGGGCTCCGGACCACCGAACGCGGCCCGGGTCAGCAGGTCACCCGGCACCGCCAGGTCGGTCGACCCGGCCGGTGCGGTCACCAGCACCTCTCGGCGGCCACCGGGCAGCAGCGCGGCGAGGATGGCCTGCCGGTCTGTGTCGGCCTCCGTCCCGCTGACCTCCTGCACCACCGGGTCGTGGCCGCGCCAACCGACGATCTTGTTGGTCGAGGCGGCGACCGGCAGTGGCTGGCCGACGGCTCGGCCGGTAGTGGCGTCCAGGAACTCGATCCGCATGGTCCGCGCCACCGTCTGCTCCGTCGTGCACCTGGGCCCCGCACAGCCGTCGAAGGCAAGGAGCGCGATCCGCCGGCCGTCCGGGTGCCAGGCGGCCGGGCCGGCCAGCATCCGCCGATCGCCCAGGTCGACCTGCCAGCGAATGCCGCCGCCGACCGGGTCGATGACGACCAGCCGCTGTCGTTCGGCTAGCGACGCGGTCACGTCGGGGGGACCGGTCACCGCCACGACGTCGCCACCGGGCGACCAGGCCGCCGCGTGGTGGGCGGCGAAGGTGCCGGCCGCGACGACCTGCTCGGTGCCCTGGTACGGGTCGATGACGAGCAGGTCGTCGGGCTTTTCCGGGTTGTTGAGCTGTTGGTTGTCCGGTCCGTAGGTGATCACTGTGTCGTCGTTGTCACGGGTGCCGAGCACGCGCCGCCCGTCCGGCGACCACGCCAGTGGGCCCACCCCGGGGCTCATGGTGCGGCGCTGCCGGCCGGTGGTGAGGTCCAGCAACTCGCCGGAGCGTGGCCGCAGGTAGTGCCGCCCGTCGGGGGATAGCAGCCCATGCCCCTCGCCGATGTGCAGCGGGATCAGCCGGTATGCGCCGTCCCGGTCGACCAGCGCCCCGGTCGACTCGAAGTAGCGGGTGCGGTCGGTGAAGAACACGAGCGCGGCCGGGCCGGCAGGCCGCTGCCCGACGGTGGCCTGCCACAGCCACGGATCGTGCACCCGGGACGGCACCGCGCCGGTCGTGTCACCGCTGGCCGCGCTGTCGGAGGCCGCGCCGTTGGAGGCGGTGGCGGCTGGCGCACTGAGCGCCACGAGCGCCAGCGCGACGCCGACGGCAGCGCCGCGCCACAGTCGCCTGCCGGTCTCTCGCATCACCCGATTAAACGCGACGAGGGCGGGTCCCGATGCCCCGGTCGGTCGCGCCGCCGCCTATCGGTCTGCCGGCGGGATGCGCCAGACCCAGACGTCGTCGACCCGCTGCGGCTCGCCGAACAGGGCGGTGGCGGTACGCCGGAGCGCCTCCTCGTCGACCTCGAACTTCGCGCCGTGCACCTGGTCGGTGAGCACCACCGTCTCGATCTGCCAGTGCTGCAGGTCGGAGCGGACCTCCCGGATGGTCCCGTCGGTGACGATCGGCACCATCCCGGTACGGCCGGCCTGGTCCATCAACGCGCTCAGGGTGCGCGGCACCGGGCCGATCCGGCCGCGCCCGTCCGGCCCGCCGGGGCCGAGGAAGAAGCCGCCCGGAATGGCGAACTCGCCCTGCCGGTGCGACAACGCGTACGCCTGCCAGCGCTGGCCGTCCGGGTAGATGTCCACGGGCAGCGGCAACGGGGTGAGCACCCCGCCCGGTGAGACGTAATCACGCCAGGTGCCGGAGGTGATGAACCGCGGGATGGGCTCCCGCTCGTCGGTGAGCAGCGGGGTGGGCAGCAGCGGAACCAGGGCGATCACGAACCCGAGTGCCCAGGCCAGCTCCGTGGAGCGGTGCCGGGGCGGCGCGGCGCGGAGCTGATCGACGGTGTACGCCAGCAACAGCCCGATCACCGGCGCGACCACCAGGGCCAGCCGGGCCGGCAGCGCGGCGTTCACCACCGGTAGTTGTGCGAGTAGGTCGAACGGCATGGGCAGATCGGTGCGTCGCCCGTCGACCTTGGCGACCGGGCCGAAGGAGAGCACCGTGAAGATCAGCGCGAGGGCGCCCAGCGCCCAGAGGGTGGCCCGGCGGCTCGCGTCGGCCTTCCGCCAGAGCGCGACGAAGCAGACGACGGTGAGCACCAGCAGGGGGATGCCGAAGAACGAGTTCTCCTCGGTCGGGTTCGGCGCCAGTGCGGTGCCCAGCCCGGCCTCGCCGGCCAGCGAACGGCGCGGGAAGGCGGCGAACGCCGCGATGTCCTCGGAGTGGACCAGCGGGTCGAAGCCGGTGCCGTGGAACCGTTGTGGCCCGGCGAAGTGCAACCACAGGGGGTACGACAGCAGCACGCCGGCCACCACGGCGGTCACCCCGAGCCCGCGCAGGAAGGTGGGCAGTGCGGCGCGTGCCTCGGCCCGGTTGACCGGGTGCAGTGCCCAGATGGCGACGAACAACCCGAGCGCCACCGCGGCGAAGAAGAGCCCTTCGGCGGCGATCGAGAAGGCCACCGCCACCAGTACGCCGAGGATCACTCCGTCGCGAAGCCAGTGCCCTGGACGGCGCAGCGCGAACAGCCGCCAGATCAGCAGCGGCACCAGCCAGCCGGCGGTCCAGTTCAGGTGAGCGTTGGCGTGCGAGACCATGCCGGGGGAGTAGGCGATGAACAGGGCGCCGATCCCAGCAGCCAGCCGGCTGCGGACCAGGTGCCGGGAGAGCAGCCAGTACCAGGTCAGCGCGGTGGCGAGCAGGTTCAGGGTGAGGATCACCAGGAACGTCGCCGGTGGCCCGATCAGGTACGTGAGCGGGGCGAAGACCACCGCGTACACCGTGATCGAGGTATTGACCGCGAGGTTCACGCCGTCCGGGACGTTGATCAGGTTCGTGAAGAGCGGGTTCTCCCCGTGGGTGACCGCGTGCCCGCCGAAGGCCAGCAGCCACTCGAAGAGCGCCTGGTCGCTGGAGTTGACGGTGATGGTCCGGGTGTTCGGGTCCCGCCACAGCCCACTGGTCACCCAGAGGGCGAGCGCGAGCGCCACCAGCGCGACGATCAGGTCGGCGCGGCGGTCCCGGGCGACGCGCGGCGGTGAGCCGGGTGCGGGCTCGGTGGCCAGAGATGGGGAGGACGGCACGCAGCGGACGTTACCAACCGGACCTGGGCGGGCCGGTCATACATGCAAGGAGGGGACCCCTGTTATCGCCTGAGGTAGAGGAGGGCACCTGCTTGACAGTCGATGGTCTGACGTACACAACGGTGGTCGTAAATGTGTGACTGTGCCCCATGTCATAGCGGCGACACATCGTCGTAACGTCACGGCAATTCGACCGTGACCCAGTTCACAGTCCGCCCCTCAGGAGGCCGTCCGTGCGCCGCTCCTCGTCCACTCTCACCCGGCTGATCGGTGCGGTCGCCGGGCTCGTCCTCGCCGCAGCGGGCGCGGTCGCCATCGCCGCACCCGCCCAGGCGGCCACCCTCACCCAGGTCACCGGGTTCGGCTCCAACCCGGGCAACCTCGCCATGTACGCCTACCGACCGGACAGCCTGCCGGCCAACTCCCCGGCGGTCGTGCTGCTGCACGGGTGCACCCAGAACGCCTCCGGCTACTTCGCCAACTCCGGGTGGCAGAAGTACGCCGACCAGTGGAAGTTCGCCCTGATCGTCGCCCAGCAGCCCTCCGGCAACAACGCCAACTCCTGCTTCAACTTCTTCGAGGCCGGAGACACCGCCCGGGGTCAGGGCGAGGCGCTGTCGATCAAGCAGATGGTCGACCACGCCAAAACGAACTTCGGGGTGAACGGATCCCGGGTCTTCGTCAGCGGTCTCTCCGCGGGTGGGGCGATGAGCGCGGTCATGCTGGCCACCTACCCGGACGTCTTCGCCGCTGGATCGATCATCGCGGGCATCCCGTACCGCTGCGCCACCAGCATGGTCAACGCGTTCAGCTGCATGAACCCGGGCTCGGACAAGACCCCGGCGGCCTGGGGCGACCTGGTCCGTGGCGCGTACTCCGGCTACAGCGGCCCCCGGCCCCGGGTGGCCATCTGGCACGGCACCTCGGACACGACGGTCACCCCGCTCAACGGCACCGAGTCCCGCGACCAGTGGACCAACGTGCGGGGGGTCTCGCAGACCCCGAGCAGCACCTCGTCGCTGCCCGGCAACACCAGCCTGGAGGTGTACGGCAACGACGACGTGCGGCTCTACCGGGTCTCCGGGATGGGCCACGGCACCCCGGTCGACCCGGGCTCCGGGGCCGAGCAGTGTGGCACCGCCGCCGCCTACTTCCTGGACACGATCTGCTCGACGTACCGCGACGCGCTCTTCTTCGGCCTGAACAGCGGCGGCACCACCCCCACCCCCACCCCGACCGCAACCCCGACGGCCACGCCCACCCCAACCCCCACCCCAACGGCCACCCCGACGCCGACCCCAACCCCGACCACGCCGCCGGTCTGCGTGACCGCCAGCAACTACGCACACGTCATCGCCGGCCGGGCGTACCAGTCGGGCGGCTACGCCTACGCGAACGGCTCCAACCAGCGGATGGGCCTCTACAACACCTTCTACACCAGCGCCCTCAAGCAGACCGCCCCCAACTACTGGGTAATCGGCTGCTAACCCACCCACCTCTGAGCCTGTTGATCAAGAGGTTTGCGTCATCCTGAAGCCGGATTCTGACGCAAACCTCTTGATCAACAAGGCTGTCAGGGGTTGAGGGCCGCCTGGAGGGCGCTGGGTAGGTTGGGGTGGCGGTAGGGGTAGGCGGCCCGGGTCAGGACGCCGGGCAGGACTCGGGTGCTGGTGAGGGCCTCGTGGGCGAAGCCGCCGAGGGCCACCTTGAGCGCCAGCGCGGGGATCGGGACGATCGCCGGCCGGTGCAACTGCCGGGCCAGCTCCCGGGTGAACTCGGCGTTGGTCACCGGGTTCGGTCCCACCACGTTGACCGGGCCGGCGATGTCGTCGCGGTCCAGCAGGAAGCGGATCGCCTCCAGCCAGTCGGCCATCGAGATCCACGGCAGCCACTGCCGGCCGCTGCCCAACCGGCCGGCGATGCCCAGCTTGAACGGCAGCAGCTGCGGCTTGAGCAGCCCGCCGTCGCGGTGCAGCGGTAGGCCGGTGCGTAGACGTACCACCCGTACCCCGGCGTCCTCGGCCGGTCGGGTCGCGGCCTCCCACACCCGGCAGACGTCGGCCAGGAAACCCTCGCCGGCCGGCGCGTCCTCCTCGACCACCCGGTCGCCGGTGTTGCCGTACCAACCCACGGCCGACGAGTTGAGCAGCACCCGGGGGCGCTCGGCGGCGGGAAGCCCGGCGAGGGTGGTCGCCAGCGTGGTGGTGCTGTCCACCCGGCTGGTGCGGATCAACCGCCGGTAGCCGTCGTTCCAGCGCTTGTCGCCGACGCCCGCGCCGGCCAGGTTGACCACCGCGTCCGCCTCGGCGACCGCGGCCGGGTCGAGCTGCCCGGCGGCGGGGTCCCACCGTCGCTCCTGCGGCGCGCGCGGCGCGCGACGAACCAACCGGGTGACCTGGTGCCCGTCAGCCGTGAGCCGGTCGGCCAGCCGGGTGCCGAGGAAGCCGGACGCGCCGGCCAGAAGGATCCGCATGCCCACATCTTCGCCCAGAACGCCGCCCACGGACGCGCCCCGGCCCACTCCTCGCCGATCTTGCACTTCGTGTCGCCGTTCTGCCCAGGTAAATCCGTTCTGTTGGGACAGCAACTGCAAGATCGGCGGGGTTGGGTGGGGGTTAGGCCGTGTGGGCCGGGCGTAGATCGGCTAGTAGTCGTTCCACCTCGGCGTATGACTCGGGGCTCAGCGGGCCTTGCTGCAGGGTTGTCAGGTTCTCCTCGGCCTGGGCCACGGTGCGCAGGCCGGGGATCGGGACGGTACGCGGGCTGCGGGCCAGCAGCCAGCCCAGCGCGCCCTGCGCGAGGGTTCGCCCGTCGGCGGTGAGTGCCGTCCGGACCTGATCGACCCGGGCCGCCCAGCGCGGCGTCGGGCGGCCGTCGGTGAACCACTCCAGCCACTCGGGCGCCCGGCCGCGCACGTCGTCCGCGCCGACCGCCCGGGTCGACCCGGTGAGCAGACCCATCGCCAGCGGCCCGCGGTTGAGGCTGGCCAGGTCATAGCCGTCGCAGACCGCCAGCACCGCCGCGTTGTCGCGCAGCACCGACTCGTCGTGCTGAATGGCGGCGCAGTGCGGGCCGGCAGCCGCGAACGCCTCCGCCGAGGCGGGGTCGTCGGTGCTCCAGCCGTACGCGCGAATCTTGCCCTGGGCGACCAGGTCCTCCAGGGTGCCGACCAGATCGAGCGCGGCGGGCACCGGCAGGTCGTTGATGTGCAGTTGGTAGAGGTCCACGTGGTCGGTGCCGAGCCGGCGCAGCGAATCCTCCAGGCTGCGCACCGCGAAGGCGGGGCTGGCGTCGGTGCCGAGTGCCCGCCGGGTGGCCTCCTCACTGACGTTGCCGAACTTGGTGGCGATCACCGCGCTGTCCCGCCGGCCGGCCAGGGCCCGGCCGAGGATCTGCTCGCTGTGCCCGGCGCCGTAGTTGCTGGCCGTGTCGAACAGGGTCACCCCGAGGTCGAGCGCCCGGTGGATGGTGCGGATCGACTCGTCGTCGTCCACCTCGCCCCAGCCGAACGGTTGCCCGTCGTCGCCCCAGAGCGGGCCGCCGATCGCCCAGCACCCCATCCCGATCGCGCTCACCTCGATGCCGCTGCGTCCCAGCGTCCGTGTCGTCGTCATGGTGACCAGCCTCCAACCTGGAGTGCGCTCCAGGTCAAGCACTATCATCTCGGGACATGAGCGGTTACGCCCCCTCGGAGGCCGCCCGCCGCAGCGGCTTCAGCCTCGACACCCTGCGGTACTACGAGAAGATCGGTCTGCTCGCCGACGTGGGACGCACGGCGGGCGGGCAGCGGGTCTTCACCGACGATGACCTGAGCTGGCTGCTGCTGTTCCGCTGCCTGCGCGACACCGGGATGCCGATCGCCCACATGTGCCGCTACGCGTCTCTGGCCCGCGAGGGCGAGCACACCGCCGACGAGCGGCGCGAGCTGCTGCAACACCACGCGGCGCGGGTCGAGGACCAGATGCGCCTGCTCCAGCGCCAGTACGACCACCTCCGGGAGAAGATCCGCTTCTACGAGCGGCTGCCCAGCCAGGAGCGGGAGGCCGAGCAGGCCACGGAAGCCACCCGTCCCGGGGTCTGAACGGGACAGCCGTCAGCCGGCGCCGTGCGGCGGCGCGGTCAGGCCGAGGAGTTCCTCGGCCGTTCCGGGTCGACCGGTGAGCGCGTTCAGCGCGGTGACCAGTCGCTTCTCCTCGTAGCGGAAGTGCGACTCCAGCAGCGCGGCCAACCCGTCCAGCTCGGCGCGCACCCGAGCGAGCGGCACTGGCGTGTCGCCGGCCAGCAGCGCCTCGACCCGCTCCAGGATCCCCGCCACCACCTCGTGGTCGACGATCAGGTTCGCGATGACCGGGCGCAGCTCGGGGATCTGGTCGGCCAGTAGCCGGAACGCGCCGCCGTCCTCACCGGTGTGGTGTCGGCCGAGGGCGGCGCAGAAGGTCAGGCAGTGCGCCCGCAGGTCCCGGGACGGGCGTGCGTCGCCCGTGGTGTCGAGGCTTTCCCTGAGACGGGCCAGTTCCGCGCTGAGCCAGAGGTGGATCTCGATCATCTGATTGCCGACGGCGGCGAGCCGACCGGCCGGTGAATCGGTTGGGTGCACGTTTGTCCCATGCTGTCCCCGCGCCTCCATGCCCACGGCGGCCTTCGTGCCGGGTGCACCGCGACGCTGCGCCGGAGTCTATCCCGACGGGGTTACGGCGTGGTCGGCTCGTCGGGCTCCCGCACGTCGTGCCAGCGCGCACGCCAGGCGGCCTCGTGGGCTTCGTGGGTGGTCCGCTCCTGAAAGACGGCGGCCCGCAGCGCGTGCCGGGAATTCGACATCACCAGCACCTCGACGGCCACCAGCCCCACGCAGATCACGGTCGCGAGGATGAGCGTGCCCAGCGCCGGCAGGTGCTGACCGATCGGGAGGGCCACCGCGAGCACCACGACGACGCCGACGCGGGTCCAGCTGACGGTGTGCAGGGTACGTAGTTGGAACAGCATGTTGACGGTGAAGTAGCAGATCAGCCCACCGAAGAGCATCGGCACGGCCGGTCCCTCGACCCGTTCGGTGATTCCGCCAGCCGGGTCGGTGACCTTGTGCAGGATCTCCTCGTTGCCGATCGAGAAGAGGATCACCCCGGCGATCATCGGCAGGTAGAGGTACGCGTACGCGTCGCGAGCCATCGCCACCCGGGGCTCACCCTCCGCCGCGTGCAGGGCGATCCGGGCGGCTGGCCCGATGAAGTCGAAGTGCGCCCACCACAGGGCGGCGGTGACCACGATGCCGAGCGTGGCAGCCGCCACCGCGGGCCAGGTGACCGGCTTGCCGAGCAGGTTGCCGCCCACGCCCGTGGAGATCACGGACTCGCCCAGCGCGATGATCAGGATGAGGTCGTAGCGCTCCGTCCAGTGCTCAGCGCTGGTCACCCCCCAGCCCCAGGTGCCGACGATGAAGCCGGTGGCGTACTGCACCACCACCACGGCGATCCACAGCCCGTCGCGGACCATGGCGGCGTCGTCCGGGTTGGTGATCTGCGGCGGGATCAGCGCGGCAGCCAGCAGAAGCACGATGCTCACCCCCAACTCCGGGGCGAACCGCCGCAGTTGCCGGCGCTCCTGCGGGCTGTCCCGCACCACATGCTGATAGAGGATCATGTGGACGGCCCGGACCACGACGTAGCTGACGGCCACCAGCATCGGGCCGCCGGCGCTCCCCTTCGGGTCGCTGAACGCCTGCGGCAGCGCCAGCGCGAACGCGAACAGGGCGGCCATCGCGATCACCATGAGCACCGGGACATAGCCCTCGCCGAGCCGGACCCGGGTGGCGACCAGGCTGTGCACCACCCAGATCCACCAGAGCACGGCGAGCACCAGGCCGGCGTGCAGCAGTTGCCGTCCGGAGATGTTCGCGGCGGTCGCCCGGGTGATGATGAAGAACGAGAAGACGAAGACCAGGTCGAAGAAAACCTCGAACTTGTCCACCCGGGCACCGGGAGCGATCGGGACGGCCGGTCCCAGCTGTCCACCCCGCCGGTAGCCGCCCACCGTCCCACTCTGGCAGCGTCCGGCCTGGTCGGAGGCCCGAACGGCGATGGCGATGCTGCCGAGCGTTACCACCGGCCCGAGGCGGGAAAACACCGAGACTGCGGCCTCCAGCAGCGGGCCGGTCGGTCCGCCTCACCCCGGACAAGGATGGACAATGACGACGAGCAACCCGATCATCACACCGTTCACGCACGAATCCACCGCCATGGACGTGGTCCAGGGCGTGGACCTCGGCGGCCGGCGGGTGATCGTCACCGGCGGGTCGTCCGGCATCGGCGTGGAGACCGCCCGCGCCCTCGCCAGCGCCGGCGCGGAGGTGACCCTGGCCGTCCGCAACACCGACGCCGGCCAGAAGGCCGCCGACGACATCACCGGCACCACCGGCAACGATCGCATCCTGGTAGCCCCGCTCGATCTCGCCGACCAGGACTCGGTCGCCGACTTCGTGGCCAACTGGGACGGCCCGCTGCACGTCCTGGTCAACAACGCCGGCATCATGGCCGCACCCCTGACCCGGACCCCGCAGGGCTGGGAGATGCAGTTCGCCACCAACCACCTGGGACACTTCGCGCTCGCCACCGGGCTGCGCCCGTCGCTCGCCGCCGGCGACGGGGCCCGGATCGTCTCGGTCAGCTCCGCCGCCCACCTGCGCTCACCGGTGGTCTTCGAGGACATCCAGTACGACAGCCGGGAGTACGAGCCGTGGCAGGCGTACGGGCAGTCCAAGACGGCCAACGTGCTGTTCGCCGTGGAGGCGACCCGGCGCTGGGCCGACGACGGCATCACGGCCAACGCGCTGATGCCCGGCGCGATCCAGACCAACCTGCAGCGCTATGTCAGCGAGGAGGAGCTGAACCGGCTCCGCGCGGGCAACGCGGCGGCGTGGAAGACCGTCGAGCAGGGTGCCTCGACCTCGGTCCTGGTCGCCGCCTCGCCGCTGCTCGACGGGGTGGGTGGTCGGTACTTCGAGGACAACCAGGAAGCCGGCCTGGTCCAGCCCGGCGAGCGGAAGGGCGTCGCACCGTACGCGCTGGACCCGGAGGCCGCCGAGCAGCTCTGGCAGGTCTCGACCACGCTGTTGAAGAGCTGAGAATCGCAGACGACAGGGCGCCCCGGTCGACGACCGGGGCGCCCTTCGGCGTTGGTGCAGATCAGGCCAGGCCCAGCTCCGACTCGAAGTTGCCGGCCTCCAGCCGCTCCTTGACCGCAGACAGGAAGCGGGCCGCGTCGGCGCCGTCGATCAGGCGGTGGTCGTAGGACATAGCCAGGTAGACCATCGACCGGACCGCGACGACCTCGCCCAGCTCCGGATCGTTGACCACGACCGGCCGCTTGACCACGGCACCCGTGCCGAGCATCGCCGACTGCGGCGACGGCACGATCGGGGTGTCGAAGAGCGCACCCCGGCTGCCCGTGTTGGTCAGCGTGAAGGTCGCCCCGGCGAGCTCGTCCGGGCTGACCTTGTTGGTGCGGGTCCGCTCCGCCAGGTCGGCAACCCGCTTGGCGATGCCGCCCAGGTTGAGGTCACCGGCGTTGTGGATGACCGGCGTCAACAGCCCACGCTCGGTGTCCACGGCGATGCCGAGGTGCTCCGCGTCCGGGTAGGTGATCGTCCCCTCGGTCAGATCCATCCGGGCGTTGACGACCGGGTACGTCTGGAGCGCCTCGACCGCGGCGAGGGCGAAGAACGGCAGGAACGACAGCTTCACGCCGTGCCGCTGCTGGAAGGAGTCCTTCGCCTGCGCCCGCAGCTTGGCGACCCGGGTGACGTCCACCTCGACCACCGTGGTGAGCTGCGCCATTTCGTGCAGCGACTCGTGCAGCCGCTTGGCGATGGCCTTGCGGATGCGGGGGAGCTTCTCGGTGGTGCCCCGCTTGCCACTCGGCTGCGGCTTTGCGGCCGGCTTGGCCGGAGCCGCCGACGGCGCGGCAGCAGGCTGCGGAGCGGCGGGAGCGGCCTGGGCCGCCTTCGCCTTCTCGGCAGCCTCCAGCACGTCCTGCTTGCGGATCCGGCCACCCACGCCGGTGCCGTTGAGCGTGGACAGGTCGACGCCGTGCTCGCTGGCCAGCTTGCGCACCAGCGGAGTGACGTACCCAGCGGCCTCCTCGCCGCCACCCTGAGCCGGGGCGGACGGGCGCGGCGGCGTCGCGGCCGGCGCGGCCGGCTGCGAGGCCTGCTCGGTCTTCACCGGCTGCGACGAGCTCTCGGTCTCGGCGGCCGGCTCGTTGTACGACATGCCCGGCGTCGGCTCCTCGGCCTTCGGCGCAGGCTTCGGCTCGGGCTTGGGCGCCGGCTTGGCCTCCGCCTTCGGCTCGGGCTTCGGCTCGGGCTCCGCCTGGGCGGGAGCCCCGCCAGCGGCACCGATGATCGCCAGGTCGGCGCCGACCGCGGCGGTCTCGTCCTCGGCGACCTTGATCTCCAGCACCGTGCCGGCGACCGGAGACGGAATCTCGGTGTCCACCTTGTCGGTGGAGACCTCCAACAGCGGCTCGTCGACCTCGATGGTCTCGCCGACCTGCTTGAGCCAGCGGGTGACCGTACCCTCGGTGACGCTCTCACCCAGGGCCGGCATCTTCACCGCGGTGCCCTCGCCCGAACCGGCGGCGGCCGGGGCCGGGGCCTCATCCTGGGCCACGTCGTCCTGGGCCACCTGGTCGGCGGTGCCCTCGGCGGCGGCGGTCGGCTCGGCGGCCGGCTCGACCGACTCGGCCGGGGCCTCCTCCTGCGGGGCGGCCTCGCCACCGCCGGTCGACTCGCCCTCACCGGAGATGACGGCCAGCTCGCTGCCGACCTCGGCAGTCTCGTCCTCGCCGACGACGATCCGGCTCAGCACACCCGCCGCGGGCGACGGGATCTCGGTGTCGACCTTGTCGGTCGAGACCTCGAGGAGGGGCTCGTCGACCTCGACCGTGTCGCCCTCCTGCTTGAGCCAGCGCGTGACGGTGCCCTCGGTGACGCTCTCGCCGAGCCGGGGCATGGTGACCGATACCGGCATTTTCTGAGACTCCTTCATTCCCCTGGTGGGATCTTCGCCCGTCGCCGGACGCCGCGGTTGGATGATCAGGCGTGCGAGTGCAGCGGCTTGCCGGCGAGGGCCAGGTGCGCCTCGCCCAGGGCCTCGTTCTGAGTCGGGTGGGCGTGCACGAGCTGGGCGACCTCCGCCGGGTAGGCCTCCCAGTTGTAGATGAGCTGCGCCTCACCGATCAGCTCACCCACCCGGGCGCCGACCATGTGCACGCCGACCACCGGGCCGTCCTCCACCCGGACCAGCTTCACGAAGCCGGTGGTCTTGAGGATCTGGCTCTTGCCGTTACCACCGAGCGGGTAGTTGTACGACTGGACCTTGTCGGCGCCGTACTGCTCCTTGGCCTTCGCCTCGGTGAGACCCACCGACGCCAGCTCCGGGTCGCAGTAGGTGACCCGCGGGATGCCGACCTCGTCGATCACGGCGGGGGTCTGGCCGGCGATCTCCTCGGCCACGAAGATGCCCTGCTGGAAGCCTCGGTGCGCGAGCTGGAGGCCGGGCACGATGTCGCCGACCGCGTAGACGTTCGGCACGCTGGTGCGCAGCCGCTCGTCGGTCAGCACGTAGCCGCGGTCCATCGTGACGCCCTGCTCCTCGTACCCGAGGTTGGCGGTGTTCGGGCCGCGACCGACGGCGACGAGCAGCAGCTCCGCCTCGACGGTGTCGCCGCCCTGGATGGTGAGCTTGACGCCGCTCTCGGTCTTCTCGACCTTCTCGAACGGCTTGCCGACCTTGAAGTTGATCTTCCGCTTGCGGAACGCCCGCTCCAGCGCCTTCGACGACTCCTCGTCCTCGGCGGCGACCAGTCGGGGCAGCGCCTCGACGATCGTCACGTCCACACCGAAGGACTTCCACACACTGGCGAACTCGACGCCGATGACGCCGCCACCGAGCACGATCACCGACGACGGCACCCGGTCCATCGTGAGGGCGTGGTCGCTGGTGATGATCCGCTCGCCGTCGACCTCCAGGCCGGGCAGGCTCTTGGCGTACGAGCCGGAGGCCAGGACCACGTTGCGGCCGGTGTAGCGCTTGCCGTCCACCTCGACCACGTTCTTGCCGACCAGCTTGCCGGCGCCCGCGACGAAGGTGATGTTCTTCGAGCCGCCCACCAGGCCCTGCAGACCCTTGTACAGGCGGGAGATCACACCGTCCTTGTACGAGTTGACGCCGGCCATGTCGATGCCGATCAGCTCGGCCTTCACACCGAACTGCTCCGACTCGCGGGCCTGGTCGGCGATCTCGGCCGCGTGCAGGAGTGCCTTCGTCGGGATGCAGCCGTTGTGCAGGCAGGTCCCGCCGAGCTTGCCCTTCTCGATCAGCGCGACGGAGAGGTCCAACTGGGCGGCGCGCAGGGCCGTCGCGTAGCCGCCGCTGCCACCTCCGAGAATGACGATGTCGAAGGTCGCTTCGTTCGGCTCGCTCACGCTCAACTCCCAGGTCGCGTCGCTGCTTCGGGGGTCACGGAGGTGTAACACGGACACACCCCACCTCGGTCATCTTGTCACCACTGGGCACAGGGTACGTACTGAGGTGCCCAACGACACGTCCACGAGACGTACCCTTGGCATCCTTGTCGATGACGCAACGTGGGGGAGTGGTCTGTGGGGTTGTTCCGGCGCCGCAAACAGGCGGGTGTGCCGAGCCATGACCGTGCGGCCGATCGTGGCGACCTCGACCATCTGGAGAACTTCATCCGGAGCCGGCGTGGCGTCGAGGCGTTCATCGAGCCGCGCACGACGGTGACGGAGACGACGGTGATCCTGATCGCCGACGACGGGGAGTGGACCCGTCGCCGCATCGACGGCCCGGACGGCGCCCGACGATTCGCGTACCGGATGGGCATCCCGGTGTATGACGTCCGGCTGATGGGCTACCCGCAGCGGATGCGCGACTTCAACGAGCGCCGCAAGCGTCGCCCCGAGCGGTACTGAAGATGCGCGGAGGGGCCCCGGCGTCAACGCCGGGGCCCCTCCGCACGTCCGTCAGCCGTTGGTCGCGACGTCCTCGACGAGTTGGACGAGGGTGCGGACCGGGACGCCCGTGCCGCCCTTGGTCCAGTAGCCGGCCGGCTCACCGGAGTGGTAACCCGGCCCGGCGATGTCGATGTGCGCCCAGGCCACGTCGTCGGTCACGAACTCGCGCAGGAACACCCCGCCCTGCAGCATGTGCCCGGCCCGGTCCATCCCCGCGTTGACCTGCGAGATGTCCGCCACGTCGGAGTCCATGCCCTTGCGCACGTCGTCCGGCAGCGGCATCGGCCAGGCCGGCTCGCCGACGGAGTCGCCGACCGTCCGGACCCGCTCGCACAGCTCCGGAGTGCCCATCACGCCGGCCATCCGCTTGCCGAGCGCGATCACCTGACCGCCGGTCAGCGTGGACGTCTCGAACAGGTAGTCCGTGCCGTCCTCGCAGGCGCGGGCGATGGCGTCGCCCAGGATCATCCGGCCCTCGGCGTCGGTGTTGAGCACCTCGACCCGCTTGCCGTTGTACATGGTGATCACGTCACCCGGCCGGTAGCTGGTGCCCGACGGCATGTTCTCCGCCATCGGCAGGTAGGCGCTGACCGTCACCGCCGGCTTGAGCGCGGCGATCGCCAGCATGGCCGCGCCCACCGCCGCCGCGCCGGCCATGTCGGACTTCATCTCCCACATGCCCTGCGCCGGCTTGATCGAGATGCCACCGGTGTCGAAGGTGATGCCCTTGCCGACCAGCGCGACGCGCTTGCCGTTGCCGCCGCCCTGCGGGGTGTAGGTCAGCTTCACCAGCCGCGGCGGAGCCTCCGAGCCCTGCCCGACCGCGACGATGCCGCCGTACCCGCCAGCGGCCAGCGCCGCCTCGTCCAGCACCTCGACATCGAGGCCCGCGTCACGGGCGGCGCCGACGACCGCGTCGGCGAACGACGGCGGACGCAGCTCGTTCGGCGCGGTGTTCACCCAGTCCCGGCTGAGCCGGACCGCGCCCGCCACCACCTGCGCCCGGGTGACCTCCGCCTGGGCGCCCGCGTCGCTGGCGTCCGGCACCGCGATGAGCACCTCGGCCACCGGCTCCCGCCGGGTCGGCTGGGGGCGGGTCTTGTAGCCGGCGAACCGGTACCCGCCGAGCAGCGCACCCTCGGCGACCGCGCGCAGCGCGGCCGAGGCGTCCTCGTCGTCCGGCAGCGGCATGGCCAGCGCGACCTTCGGCGCCCCCGCCAGGGCTCGGATCGCCGAACCGGCGGCCCGGCGCAGCGTCTCCGGGGCCGGGGCGGCTCCCAACGGCTCCGGGCCGAGCCCGACCGCGACGACCAGCGGGGCGGTCACGGTGCCCAGCGTGGCCAGCTTGATGACCTCACCCGGCCCACCGGTCGCGCCGAGCAGCGCCAGGGTCTCGGTCAGCTTGCCGTCGAACGCGACGGCGATGCTCTCCGCGCCGCTGGCGAGCAGCAGGGTGCCGGCGAGGCCGCTGGTGGCGCCCTGCTCTCCGGTCTGGCTGTGCACGCCGATCACGATCGCGTCGACGGCGAGCTCGGCCGGGTCGGTGTCGACCAGGCTCAGGTTGGTGGTGCGGGGTGAAGTCACTGAAGCTACTCCGGGCGGGCCGGGCCGGTCGCGGCGTCGCGTACCAGCGGTGAAGGTCTCCGGCGGAACCTACCCGCCGGACGTCATGGCTGTCCCGCCGACAGCGCCAGCGGGCTCCCGCCGATGCTAACCAGCTACGTTGCCCCCGGTAAGTTGCCACCCATGACCGACGTGACCTCCGACGCCGCCGCGACCCGGCTGCGCCGTTCCCCGCTGCACGAGCGGCACCTCGCCGCCGGCGCCAAGTTCGCCCCCTTCGGGGGCTGGGAGATGCCGCTGGAGTACGCCGGCGGCGGGGTGCTCAAGGAGCACACCTCGGTGCGGGGCGCGGTCGGAGTCTTCGACGTGTCGCACCTGGGTAAGGTCCGGGTGAGCGGCCCCGGCGCGGCCGACTTCGTCAACGCCTGCCTCAGCAACGACCTCGGCCGGATCGGCCCGGGGCGGGCGCAGTACACGCTCTGCTGCGACGACGCCACCGGCGGTGTGGTGGACGACATCATCGCCTACCTGTACGCCGAGGACCACGTCTTCCTCATCCCGAACGCGGCGAACACCACCGAGGTGGTGCGCCGGTTGCGCGCCGCCGCGCCCGCGCAGGTCACCGTCACCGACGAACACGAGGCGTACGCGGTGCTCGCCGTGCAGGGCCCCCGCTCGGCCGAGTTGCTGGCCGCCCTCGACCTGCCCACCGAGCACGGCTACATGAGCTTCTCCGCCGCGAGCCTGGCCGGGGTGGAGCTGACCGTCTGCCGAACCGGCTACACGGGCGAGCTGGGCTACGAGTTGGTGGTGCCGGCGGAGCACGCGGTGACCGTCTGGGACGCGCTCTTCGCCGCCGGTGCGGCGTTCGAGCTGCGCGCCTGCGGCCTGGCCGCCCGGGACACGCTGCGTACCGAGATGGGCTACCCGCTGCACGGGCAGGACCTCTCCCTGGACATCAGCCCGGTGCAGGCCCGCTCCGGCTGGGCGGTCGGTTGGGACAAGCCGGCCTTCTGGGGGCGCGACGCGCTGCTCGCCGAGAAGGCCGCCGGCCCCCGGCGTACGCTGCGCGGCCTGGTGGCCGTCGACCGGGCCATTCCGCGGCCCGGGATGACCCTGCACGTCGGCGACACCCAGGTCGGCACGGTAACCAGCGGCACCTTCAGCCCGACGAGGAAGCAGGGCATCGCGCTGGCCCTGCTGAACACCGACGCCAACCTGGCCGACGGCGACGAGGTCGAGATCGACATCCGAGGCCGCCGAGCCCCCCTAAAGTTGACAAAACCCCCCTTCGTCAACCCCTCAGTCAAGTAACCCACCCCACACCCCCCCACCCCCACCCCCACCCCCTCCCAGGCCCCACCCCGCCGTCAACCCTGTTGATCAAGAGGTTTGCGTCATTCTCGCGCGGAATTCTGACGCAAACCTCTTGATCAACAGGGGGTTGCTTTAGGGGTGCGAGGGGTGCGAGGGGTGCGGGGTTAGGGGGCTTTGGGGGTTGGGGGTTCGCCGGAGTCCAGGACCGCTTGCGTCCAGCCGCCCTCGATGACGCCGGTGGCGTCCAGCACCGCCCAGTCGACCACCTCGGTCGCCTCGACCACCACGGGCGCGCCGATCCGGACCGCCGGGTCGGTGGCGGCGTCGCTGGCGCTCACGCCGACGATCCGCTCCGAGGTCTCCCATGAGGTGACGCCCGCCCAGACGTACTCCGGGCCGTCGTCGCCGGGCAGGCCGTACTTGACCACCAGCTGCGACTCCGCGGGAAGTTGGCCGGCGACGAACCGGGCCCGCGCGTCACCCAGCGCGGCCCGGGCGGTGGCGACCGCCCGGCTCATCGCGTCGCCGGAGCGGGCGTAGCGCACGTCCGGCTGGATCCCGGAGAACAACGTGGCGCAGGCGGCGGCGTAGTAGCGCCCGTCCGGACCCGGGTGCCCGACCGGCGGGCGCAGGCTCAGGAACGAGTCGGCCTCCGGGTCGGTGGCCGGGTCCAGTTCCAGGCGCAGCAGCACCGGGGCGGTGGCGCCGTGCTGCTCCGGGTTGCCGTACGCCACAGCGATGTCGTGCCCGGTGACCGTGGCCAGCACCGGCAGTTGCACGAACGCCGGCACCTCCTCGCCGGTGAGCCCGTCGGTCCAGTCCCGCAGCAGCCGGCGTGCCGCACCGGTCATCACCGCACCCCAGGCGCGGGTGAGGTGGTCGGGCACCCCCTGGGTCTGCAACTCCAGCAGCCCGAAGCGGCGCAGCCCCTTGGTGGTGAACCACAGCCCCTCAGTGTCCGAGGAGTACGGCACCAGCACCCAGTCGACCAGCCGGATGCGGCCCTGCTCGTCGGGGAGTGACCGCAGCGCGGTCGCCGGGTCGAGGAACTGCAGGCCGAAGACGTCCACCACGTCGCTGCCGACGGATTCCGCCACGGCAGCCGCGACCGCTCGGGCCGCCCACTCGTGCGCGGGCGGCCAGCCGGGCCGGTACTCGGCCTGAACGACCACCAGGTGGGTCGCCGCGGCCAGCCGGGCCAGTTGCTCCTCGGTGGCGCCGAACGCGGTGAGCAGGTCCGGTGGCAGCTCGGGGAACTCGGAGATGGGACGGGTGTCCACGCTCATCAGCGGGCTGTCCAGCATCTGCCGGGCCAGCCCGTGCACCGGCTCGGCCAGCCGGCCGGTCAGTGCCGCCACCGCGGTCTTCGCGCTGACCTTCGGTAGCCCCGCCATCGGCACCAGGTAGGTCGCGCTGAGCGACTCCGGCACCGGTACGGGCAGGAAGTCGTCCGTGATGAGCATTGGGGTCCCCCGGTGGCCGTGCCGGTGCTGTCGAGCCGAACGCTACCCGGCCCGTCGCGCCCGGTTCAGCCGGACAGCACCAGACCCAGGTAGACCAGCGTGGTGACCACCTCGACGGTCGCGCCGAGGACGTCGCCGGTTATCCCGCCGAGTCGGCGTACCACG
Organism: Micromonospora sp. NPDC005413; assembly: GCF_040606435.1. Classification (NCBI taxonomy): domain Bacteria; kingdom Bacillati; phylum Actinomycetota; class Actinomycetes; order Micromonosporales; family Micromonosporaceae; genus Micromonospora; species Micromonospora sp. NPDC005413. The sequence continues at coordinate 31,392 of NZ_JBEXEV010000042.1, read as the reverse complement.
TGGGTCAGCAGCGGCACCGCGACGGCGAGCGCGGCGGCGACGGCCAGCGGCCCCTGCCACGGGCGGCCCGGCACCGCGGGCACCGCCAGCAGCGCGACGGCGACCGCGCCGGCGGCCAGTGCCACCGGGCCGACCGTGCCGGCCACCAGCGCGCCGAGCCCGTCCGGCCGGGCCGCCGGCACTCCCCGCCGGCAGGCCACCGTCACGCCGAACCGCCCGGCGGCGGTCGCCGCGACCACCGCCGCGAGACACGCCGGCCAGGACCGCCCCGCCAGGTCCGCGAGCGCCGCCGCCTGCACCAGAAGTACGACCACCAGGGCGACCACCCCGAACGGGCCGACGTCCGGCTTTTTCATGATCTCTAAAGCGGCCGCACCCCGGCGGTACGAGCCGAGCGCGTCCACGGTGTCGGCCAGCCCGTCCAGGTGCAGCCCTCGCGTGAACAGCGCGGCGGCGCCGACCGTCACGCCGGCGGCCACCAGCGGAGGAGCGAACGCGCCGGCCAGCAGCAGTACGCCGGCCAGCAGCGCGCCGAGCAGCGCGCCGACCACCGGGGCGAGTGCCATCGCGGTGCCGGCCACCGGGCGATCGATCCGTCCGGCTCGCACCGGCAGCGTGGTGAACGTGGTGACCGCCAGCCGGGTTCCCGCGAGGAACCGCGACTCAGCCGGCACGCCAGCCCGACGCCGGCTGTTCGTCCGCCCCGGTGCTGGCCGGTCCCGGACCGGCCGGCTCCGGCTCGGCGAACTCCGGGTCGGTGTAGCCCGGCTCGGCGTACTCCCGGTCGGTGTAGCCCGGCTCGGTGTACTCCGGGTCCGGGAAGCCCGGCTCGGTGGACTCCGACTCGTCGGCGGCCTGGTCCGGCTCCCCGTCGCCACCGAGCGACGGGTGAACCGGCAGCGCGGCGGCCAGCGCCAGCACCGAGCGCAGCAGCGGGAGCGCGACCAGCGCGTTCGCGCCCTCGCCGAGATCCAGCCGCAGGTCGAACAGCGGGGTGAGGCCGAGCACGTCGGCGGCGAGCCGCACCGCCGGGTGTCCGCCGTGGTCGGCGAGCAGGCACCAGTGCCGTGCCTGCCCGGCCAGGTCGCGGCTGACCATGCCGGCGGCCACCCCGACCGGGCCGTCGAGCAGCACCGGCACGCGGCGGGCCGTGGCGCCGAGCAGCACGCCGGTGGCGACCGCCACGTCGCCGCCGCCCAGCTCGGCCAGAATGTCCTTGGCGCCGCGCGACGAGCGGCGGGTGCGGTGCAGGGCGTCGCGTACCGCCGCGCAGCGGATCATCCACGCCGCGTCGTCGATCTCACCGGAGTCGGTGATCACCCGGCCCAGCACGGCGGGCGGCTCCGCGCCCGCGGTCGCGGCGAGCACCGCCGCTGCCGCCGCCTCGGTGCCGGCTCCGCACGCCCCCAGCACCAGCAGCTGTACGCCGGCGTCGGCGGCCTGCTCGGCCAGCCGCCAGCCGTAGCGCAGCGCGGATTCCACCTGCTCCAGCGAGAGCGCAGGCTGGTCCTCCATCGGCGCGGCGGCCGGAGTGTCCACCACCTGCAGGCTGGCGCCACTCTCGGCGGCCAGCCGCGCCAACGCGCCCTGGCCGGCGCGGGCCTGCGCGGCCCGGCGCGCCGACTCACCGGCGACGGTGCCGGCCGATGCCCCGCCGGCGTGGTCGCCGTGCAGCAGCAGCACCCGCACCGAGCCCCAGGCCTGGGGGGTCGACGTGCCCTGGGTGGTGGCGGCGAAGCCGACCACCCGGTCCAGCACGCCCAGCCCGGCGCCCGGTACGTCCAGCGTGGCCAGACGGTCCACCGCCTGCGGGCCCGCGTACTCGTCGGGCATCGGCAGCTCCATGCCCGGCTGGATGACCAGCCCGGTGGCCACCATCGGCAGCGCCATGGTCGGCGCGGCCCACGGGTTGCCGGGCTCCTGGTTCGGGGCGGCCGGCGGCGTGTGGGTCAGCACGTCGGGCAGCTGCACCTCGGGGGTGGGCTGGGCGTCGCCCAGGCTCGCCACGACCGGTGCGGTCGCGGTGGCCGAAGGCACGGTCGTCGCAGCGGGGGCCGCCGGCACGGTCGTGGTGGCGACCGGCTTCAGCCAGACCGGCTGGCCGGCGACGACCAGCGCCACCGCGTCGCAGGCGTCGGCGACCGTGCGGTTGGCCGCGCCCAACGCGTCGGTGAACGCCCGACCCAGAGGGGTGGTCGGCACCAGCGACAGCCCCACCTCGGGGCTCACCAGCACCACCCGCGCCGAGCAGGTGCGGATCGCCTCACCCAGCTCCGCGATCGTCGCCACGTCGTCGGCGGGCTGGTGATCCGGGTCGAGCAGCACGGTCACCCAGCCGCCCAGGTCGTCCACGAGCAGCGTCTCGTTGGGTTCGGCGGTCGCGAGCACGTCGGCCAGCCGCCGCGGCTCAGCGGCGGTCTCCTCGGTGGTCCAGCTGCCTGGCCGTCGGGCGCGGTGCGCCGCCAGCCGGGTCGCCCACTCGGTGTCCTCCGGGTCGCCCTCGGGCGCGGTGGCGAGGTAGCGGACCACTGGCGCGTCGGCGACCAGGGACTCGGCGAACTCGGACTTGCCGGACCGGATACCGCCGAGCACCAGGACCGTGTTCCACCCGTCTACGGACATGCCCGTACCTTAAGGCCGCCGGAGGTTCCGGTGCCTGCCGGCCCGGTGCTCGCCGTTGTTCAGTCGCAGTGTTCGAACCCGCTGCCGTAACTGACCCCGCCGGTGGCGCCGCCCCATTTCACGCACGTGCCGGCGGCACTGGCCCGCACCGGCCCGGCGTAGTAGTCGAAAGACCCCTTGTCGGTGCTGCGGGCACGCCCCTGCACCTCCAGGTAGGCCGACGCCGCCGATTTCGTGCCCACCGCGGTGTCCTTGAGGGTGACCACGCAGTTGTTGCCGGTGCCCGAGTGGTACATCAGGAAGACCCGGCCCCTGCGGTGGCCGTCACCGCTGGTCAGCGTCGCCGAGTCGATCACCTGGTAGCCGCTGCCGCACGCCTGCGCCGCCGTGTACGGATTGGGCCGGCCAGCCGCGCTGCCGGTGGGCGTCGGTCGGCTGCTGGCCGACCCTGTCGGCGTGCTCCCGGGTGCCGTGGTGCCTGGGGCCGGGTCACCGCTGGTCGACGCGCCGGGCTGGACGCCAGTGCCGGTGGGCGCGGCAGACGGGGTGCGGCTGGCGACCGGCGTACCGCTGGGCTGGGGCCCTCCGGTGACCGCGTCCCCGACCGGCAGCGGGACGTCCGCGGCCGACGCCGACTCGCCGGCCAGCGCCGGCGGACGGTCCGTCCCACCCGGCTCCTGGCCGGCCCGCAGAGCCGCCACGGCCACGACGATCAGCGCTACGAGAGCGACCGCGCCGGCCCCGATCAGCAGTCGCCGGTGCCGGCCGGACGACCCCTTCCGGAACACGTCCTCCCGGGTCGACCCCGGCCCCGTCATCGACGAGGCCGCGGAGCCCGCCGGCGCGCGTACGGCGGCGGCCCCGGTCTGCGCGGGCTGCCCGGTCGGCCTCGGCCCGGCTGAGGGCGTCGATGCGGCCGGCGGCGCGGGGATCGGGACGGGGATCGGGACGGGCGGCGTAGCGGCCGGGGTGGCCGGAAGGGCTGAGGGCGGCGTCCCGGGGGTGGGAGCGGCCACCGCCCACGGTGGCCGGGCGGCGACCGGGATGCTGGCCAGGGTCGCGTCGCGGGCATCGGCGGCGGCAGCGGCCAGCTCAGCGGCGCTGCCGAACCGGTCCGACGGACGCTTGGCCAGCGCGCGGGCGACCAGGGCGGCGACCGTCGGTGGGGTGTCCGGCGGCAGTGGCGCCGGATCCTCCTGAGCGTGCCGCAGCGCCACCGCGAGAGGGTTGTCGCCGTGGAAGGGCGGCTGCTCGGCGAGGCAGAAGTACGCCACCGCGCCGAGCGCGTAGATGTCGGTGGCGGCCGAGACCGGCTGCCCGGTGGCTTGCTCGGGGGACATGTACGAGGCGGTGCCGAGCACCATGTTCGCGGCGGTGAGCCCGGCCATGCTGCGGGACCGGGCGATGCCGAAGTCGACCAGCACCACCCTGCCGTCCGCTTTGACCAGCAGGTTGCCCGGCTTCACATCCCGGTGCACGATGCCGGCGAGGTGAGCGGTGTGCAGCGCGTCCGCGGCCTGAGCCAGCACCGACATGGTGGTGGCCGGATCCAACCGCCCCACCGCGCGTACCCGGGCGGACAACGGCTCGCCCTCGACGTACTCCATCACCAGGTAGTCGACCCGGCTGCCGTCGGCGAGCTCGGCCTGCCCCACGTCGTGCACCGCGACCACGCCGGGATGCCGCAGCGCGGCCAGCATCCGCGCCTCGGCCCGGAACCGCGCGGTGAACTCGGGGTCGGCGACCAGCGAGGGCAGCAGCACCTTCACCGCGACCTCGCGTTCCAGCAGCACGTCCGTGCCGCGCCAGACCGCGCCCATCCCGCCCGTCGCCACCCGCTCGCCCAGCCGGTACCGGTCGCCGAGCAGCACTCCCCGTGTCAGCACCGGGTCACCGTACCGGCCGGTGCCGACGGAGATTGATCAACCCGTGGGTAGCGGCCGAGGGCGAGCGAGCGGCCGTTGCGCGCCGGGCCGACTACGCTGGCGAGGGTTCGTCCCACGGGGACTTCAGCGGCGAGGGGAGACGCGGCATGGCGTGGAGCTGGCGGTACGAGGGCACGGATGGCCAGACGATCGAAGGACCGGCGGAGTCGTTCAGCAGCCAGGCCGACGCCGAATCCTGGATCGGCCAGAGCTGGCGGGAGCTCGCGGCGTCCGGCGTCACCTCGGTCGCGCTCCTGGAGGACGACCGGGTGGAGTACCGGATGAGCCTGCTGCCAACGGCCGAGTGATGGCCTACGACCGGCCGGGCGCCGAAGGGCTGGTCCTCGGCGTACCCAGGGCGGCGTTTCGGCCCAGCCCGGTCTTCCTCGGCCTGGTCGCCCTCTTCGCGGTCAGCGGGGTGCTGGCCTGGAACGGTTACGGCAGCGTCCGGTTCAACGTGTTCCTCTTCGTGGTGTCCGGCTGGCTGGTGTCGCTCTGCCTGCACGAGTACGCCCACGCGGTGGTGGCCTACCGGGCCGGCGACCGGGACATCGCCCACCGCGGCTACCTGACGCTCAACCCGTTGAAGTACACCCACCCGTTGCTGTCGATCGTGCTGCCGGTGGTGGTGGTGCTGCTCGGCGGCATCGGCCTGCCCGGCGGAGCGGTCTGGGTGGACCGGCACGCCATCCCGGGTCGACTGCGGCACACCCTGGTCAGCCTCGCCGGCCCGGCCACCAACGTGTTGTTCACGCTGGTGCTGGTGGCGGTCGTGCGGATCGGCACCCAGTCGGGTGGCCCGGTGGAGTTCTGGGCCGGCGTGGCGCTGCTCGCCTTCCTGCAGCTCACCGCCAGTGTGCTGAACCTGCTGCCGGTGCCCGGCCTGGACGGCGGCAACATGATCCAGCCGTGGCTCAACCCGCAGTGGCGCAAGATGTACGACCTGTTCGCCCCGTACGGTTTCATTCTGCTGTTCGCGCTGCTGTGGAACCCGCGCATCGGCGGCTGGTTCTTCGACGGTGTCTTCGCGGTCGGTGACCTGCTCGGCCTGCCGTCGTGGCTCTACGCGACAGGCCTAGACCTAATCCGCTTCTGGCAAAGCTGACCCCGCCGCCCCCGCCCCGCCGCCCCCGCCCCGCCGCCCCCCGCCCCGTCGATCTAGGGCATATCGCTGCGTGTTGATCTCCGTCAGCAGCGATATGCCCTAGATCAACGCGGGCGGGGGCGGTGCGGGCGGGGCGGCGCGGGCGGGCGGGGCGGCGGGGGCGGGGCTGGGCGTTACGGGCGTTGGGCTGGGGACTCGGTCTTTGCCGCGTCCCGCTCCGTTACCGGCTCGACGATCTCGTCGATCGCCTTGAGCAGCTCGGCGTCGAGCTTCACCCCTGCCGCCTTCACGTTGTCGTGCACCTGCTCGGGGCGGGATGCGCCGATGATCGCCGACGAGACGTTCGGGTTCTGCAACACCCACGCCACGGCGAGTTGGGCCATGCTGAGCCCGGCCTGCTCGGCGAGGGGCTTGAGCTGCTGGACCCGGGTGAGCACGTCGTCGGTCATGAACCGGGAGATGAAGCCCGCACCCGACTTCTCGTCGGTGGCGCGGGAACCGGCCGGCGGCGGCTGCCCCGGCAGGTACTTGCCGGAGAGCACGCCCTGCGCCATCGGCGACCAGACGATCTGCCCGATGCCCAGCTCCTCGCTGGCCGGTACGACCTCGGTCTCGATGACCCGCCAGAGCATCGAGTACTGCGGCTGGTTGGAGACCAGCGGGATGTGCAGCTCCCGGGCGAGGGGGTGGGCGGCGCGCAGCTGCGCGGCGGTCCATTCGGAGACGCCGATGTAGTGCGCCTTCCCGGAGTGGACGACGTCGGCGAACGCCTCCATCGTCTCTTCCAGCGGGGTGCTGTTGTCGTAGCGGTGGGCCTGGTAGAGGTCCACGTAGTCGGTGCGCAGCCGGCGCAGCGAGCCGTTGATCGACTCCATGATGTGCTTGCGGGACAGGCCACGGTCGTTACGGCCCGGCCCGGTCGGCCAGTAGACCTTGGTGAAGATCTCCAACCCTTCGCGGCGCTCGTTCTGCAACGCCCGGCCGAGCACGTCCTCGGCCCGGGTGCCGGCGTACACGTCGGCGGTGTCGAAGGTGGTGATCCCCGCGTCGAGGGCAGCCCGCACGCAGGCGAACGCGGCGTCCTCCTCGACCTGCGAACCGTGGGTGATCCAGTTGCCGTACGAGATCTCGCTGACCATCAGGCCGGAACGGCCCAGGTGTCGGAATTCCATGTACTGACCCTAGCCCCGGCGGATTAACAGCGCCGATCGGCCGCTCAGAGCACCGGATTGGCGTCGGTGAGTAGCCGGTCGATCTCCGCCAGCACCTCGGCGCGATCGCGGTGCACCGGGTCGATCAGCGGCTCGCCGCCCCGGTCCAGGGCGCCCCACCGCCCGGTACCGTTGCCGACCAGGAACGCCACCGGGTGGATGACCAGCATCGGATGTGTCGGCGGGACGAGCACCGCCCCGGTGCGGTCCACCACACCACGTCGGCCGGCCACGTCGACCACGGCGAGCCCCTCGTCGGTGAAACCGTCGACCGGCTGGCCGTCGGCCAACTCGGTGACGAACCCGTGGTAGCGGGTGGGCACGACGATCCGGCCGGTCCGGTCGACCGCCCCCCATCCCTCGCGCCGAACCGCGGCCAGCCCACGGCGGAACGGTCGTACCTCGGCGAAGTTGGGCGCGACCTGCACCTCGCCGGTCGCGTCGATCGCCGTCCAACCGCCCTCGCCGACCACCCACGCCAGGCCGTCGCTGAACGGGCGCGCTGTCCGGTAGGACGGCGGGATCACCGTCGTACCGAGCGGGTTGATCAGCGACCACCGGTCGGTGTCCGGCCGGCGGACCCAGGCCAACCCGTCGTGGAACGGCTGCACCTCGGCGTACCGGGCGGGGATGACCAGGTCGCCGTCCTGGCCGGTGTAACCCCACAGCGGCCCGTCCCGGTCCGGCAGCGGGGGCCGGTCCCGGTCGAGCACCTGGTCCCGACCCCGGGGGTACGGCCCGAAGCCGCCCGCCGTGGCCCGGGCGGTGACGGCGTCGAGGGCCACCCGGATCCGGTCCAGCAGTTCGGCGTCACCGGCACCCCGGAGATCGAGCGCCTTCTCGAAGTGCTGGCAGGCCTCCATCAGCCGATCCTGGTCGTAACACGACCGCCCGGCGTGCTCGTGCAGTGCGGCCCGCAACCGGTCGGGCAGCTCGACCGAGTTGGCCTGGGCGAAAAGCTGGTCAGCCTCGGCGAAGTCGCCGCGCCAGCGCAGAACGTGGGCCAGCCGGGCCTGGGCCAGCGCCGTCCGGCGCAGCTCGCCGGTGGCCTCGGCGTAGGTGAGGGCGAGCCGACCGTCGGCCAGCGCGTCGTCCAGGTCGCCGAGGATCCGCGAGGCCACCGCCCGCAGGCTGAGCAACCGGGCCCGGGCGCGGTTGTCGATGGCCGAGCCCAACTTCGCGGTCAGCCGCCGCCGGATGGCCCGCAGGTTGTCCGGCTCCGTCAGTTCCTCGCGCAGGGTGACCGGGTCCAACCGCCAGCGGTACGCCGCCAGCACCTGCTCCGGATCGCCCTCGTCGGCCAGCGACGGACGGGTCGCCGCCGGTGGTGCGTCGCTGGGTGGTGCGTCGCTGTGTGGTACGCCGCTGGGTGGTGCGTCGCTGGGTGGTGCTGAAACCGGCATGCTCTCCCCGTCCGAGCCGGTCCTCGGGCTCGGAACGGCTGAGGCGGGTGCCGCGGACACGGGTGCTGTCGACGCGGGCGGAGCGGACACGGGTGCTGTCGACGCGGGTGCTGGGAAGGTCGGTGGTGCGGAGACGGGCGCTGGGGCGAGCGGTGGGGCCGGCGCGGGTGGCGCGGAGATGGGTGCCGCGGACAGGGGCGCTGCCGATGCGAGTGGCGCGGACTCGGGCGCTGTCGACGCGGGCGGTGCTGACACGGGCATTGCCGACACGGGCATTGCCGACGCGGGCGGTGCTGACGCGGGCGGTGCTGACGCGGGCGGTGCTGACGCGGGCGGTGCTGACGCGGGCGGTGCTGACACGGGCGCCGGGGAGGCCGGCGGTGCCGGCGCGGGTGGTGCGGATACGGGCGCCGGGGAGGCCGGCGGTGCCGACGCGGGAGGCGCGGATACAGGTGCTGCGGCGTATGGCAGCGCGGGTGCTGGCGGAGCGGAGAGGGGTGTCACGGGCGGAGCCGAGACCGGCGGCGCGGGGGGCGCAGAGACCGGCGGGGCCGAGAACGGCACTGCCGAGATGGGAGGGTCCGCGTCGTCAGACGTTACGGGTAGGGCTGGCAGCGCGGCGGCGACCGACCAGTCGTCGGCTCGCGAACCAGCCAACGGGGCGGGGGTGCTCCGACCGTCCGTAGCGTACGACGATCGGTCGTACGGGGTGGCCTCGTCCGTCGGGTCGTGCTCGACCGGATCGATGTCCCCGATGGTCCGAGCGGTGACTGGCTGATGCTCGGCCTCGGCCTCGGCCTCGGCGGCGGCTTCGGTCTGGTGGTGCCGCATCGCGGTGGCAGGTGCGCCGGAGACGGGCCGGTTGCGCTCCACCGATTCCGGCTCGAGAGCTGCTGGTTGTGCATCGTCGACCAGGTCGTCCGCCCAGGTACGGGGGGCGCCGGAGATTGGGCGTGCGGGCGGTGCGGAGACCGGCTCGGGGGAGTGGTTCGGTGTCGACCCGTCCGAGTGCTCGTCGGTCACATCGCGGCGGACGTCGGCGGTCGGTGTCGACGGGTCCCGGTCCGCTATGGCCGGTGCGGTGGTGAGGTACGGGTCGCTGGCCGTCGACTCACCGTCGGCCGAGTCGGACGACTGCCGGTCCGACGCCGGCTCACCCTGGTCGGACTCGGCCGGCTGAGCGGGGCTGAACCACGCGTCCGGCCCGCGGGTGCCAGGAACCGCGTCCGGCTCGCGAGAGGGTGCCACCGGCCCTTCCGAGGGGGGCGGGGGTACGTAGCGACGCGGTGTACCAGGCGCCAACGGGAGCGCCAGTTCGACGTCCTCCGCCGGGGGCTGCTGGGTCGCAGGCGTAGGGGCGGGCCGGGTAGCCGGTGGGGCCGGGACCTGCCAGGCGGGCGGCGGCGTGACCGGCGGCCGTGCGTCCGCCGTCGGATTCGACCGCTCCGGCGAGTGGGGCCGCTCGGGCGAGACCGGCCGCTCCGACGAGTGGGGCCGGTCCGGCGAGTGGGGCCGCTCCGGTGAGGGTGGGCGGCGGTCGGTCGGCGCGGTGCTGGCCAGCGGGTCGCCGGTCCGGCGGCGGTCCGGGTTCGGCTCCCCGCCGCGCTGCTGGTCCACCGGACGGTCCCCGGTGTCCGGGCCGGGGTAACGCGGCGGTGGGGTGGGGTGCGCCTCGGCAGCCGGTGCCGGTTCGGTCGGCGTCCGGCGCCCAGGCGACAGCGGGGCATCCGACCGCTCGTCGGCGATCGGCGGGTCCACGGGCGCTGGCAGGTACTCCAGCCGCAGCCGTGCGGCTGGAGGACCCGAGACGGGCACGTCCATCGCCGGGGAAACCGGGGAGGCGGACACCGGCCGGTCCCGGCCGGGTGCGGCGGGGGAGACGGGCACAGGCGACACCGGTCGCTCCGGAGCGACCGGTGGGACTGGCATGGCCCGGCCTGACGTGGCCGGTGCCGGCGGAGCCGTCGCGGCTGGGTGTACCGGTCGCTCGTCGTACCGCGACGGGGTGGTCGCCGGCCGCTCTTCGTGGCGCGACGGGGTGGCCGCCGGCCGCTCGGGCCGGGCGGCCGGCCGCGACGGGATGCCCGGCTCGGCGCTGCGGCGTGGGTCTGCGGTGCGATGTGGCTCGGCGCTGCGATCTGGCTCCGAGCTGCGACGCGGCTCGGCGGTGCGGTGCGGGTCGGTCGTGCGGTGCGGGTCGGTCGTGCGGGGTGGGTCTGTGGTGCGGTTTGGGTCCGCGGTGCGATGTGGGCCCGCGGTGCGATGTGGGTCGGTCGTGCGGTGTGGGTCCCCGGTGCGGTGCTGGTCGGTGCGATGGCCCGGCTCCCGGGTGCGGTCCGGGCGCACTGGACCCGGTGGCGGCCAGGGCAGGCCGCCGTCCGGCCGCTGGCCCGGCTGCGGCCGAGGCGCGCGGTATCCGTCCTCGCGGTATCCGTCCTCGCGCTGTCCGTTCTCGCGGTGCCCGTTCTCGCGGTGCCCGTTCTCGCGGTGTCCGTCCGGGTGGGCCTCCTCGCGGGTACGCCGGTCCGGGTACGCCTCGGCGCGGGCCGCCGCCTCACGGGGCTGCTGCCAAAGGGGGTCGGTGTCGGGTCGACGCCGATCGTCGTCGCGGCGGGGCTGCTCCGGCATCTCCGGCTCGGGCCGGCGCCGTCGTCCATCGTTGGGCGACTGTGCCGCGCCGACTCCCTCGTCCGCGCGGTAGCGCCGCTCCGGGCGACGGACGTCGTCGGCGGCCCGGTCCGGGTACCCGTCGGCGCGGTACCGCGCGCGGCCGTCCACGGGCGCCCACTGGTCGGCCCCGTCGGGGGTCCGGTCGTCGGCCGTCCGGCCATCCTGGTCCCGGGTGGGCCGGCCGCCGTAACCGTCGCTGGGGTGCCGCTCGTGTCCAGCGGCCGGTCGCTCCTGCGTGCCGCGCCGACGCGGCGCCTCGTCCGGCTCCGGCACCCAGCCGGAATCGGGCCGGGGCGCGGGAGAGAAGGGCGCGGGGGAAACCGGTGGGGTGCCCGGGTAACCCCGGTCCCGCTCGGTTGGCTCCTGCCGCGGGCGGCGGCTGTCGTACCGCTCGGAGGCGGGCTGGTCCCGGTGCCAGGCGGCCTCCCGCGCCGGTCCCCGCTCGTCGGCGGGGCGTCGGTCGGACCAGGCGGTACGCCGGTCCGACTCGGGGGATCGGCGATCGTCGCGCCGGGGCGGTTCGGGTAGGGGCCGGCGGTACGGCTCATGGTCGTAGCTGCGGGAGTCCGCACTGTCGGGCCGGCCGTAGGCGGACGCGTCGGCTGAACGATCCTCGCTGCGGGACCGACCGTAGGTTGGTGTCTCTCCCGGCTCGTCGTCCACCCAGGACCGGCTGTGGGGTGCCGGCTCTGCCGGCGGTTCGTCGGCCCAGGACCGGCCGAGGTACGTGCCGTCCGGGCGGGTGGGCGCGAGCGGCGGCACCTCGGCTCGGCCGGTCACCGTCGCCCGGCCGCGCGGTGGCGGTTGGTGGGGCATGCCGATGTCGCCGGGGTAGCGCTGGCCGGGGAACTGGGCGTGCCACTCGGTGGTCGGTTCGACCACCCAGGACGGCTCGTTCGGGTCTGACCACCGGTCGGTGTAGCGGCCGTTCATCCGCCGAGCCCGTCGCCACACCCGACCGCTCGGCCGATCCTCGCCGGAGGCGAGCTTTCCGCGACCGCAGCCGAGTGACCGCCGGGCGTCCGGTCGCCGCCTGCCACGCCCCAGTGGCCGGCTCGCGTCCGCTCGCTCACGGCGTTGTCACCTCGTTGCAAATTGTCGCGCTGGGGCCTCGCGTGCCGGTCAGGTCACCCGCTCCGGCAGGCCGTGGCTGCGGATGGAGGGTAACGGCGTGGGCTCGCTCACCGCCACTGTGGCGCTGCCCATGGGCGCAAACGTTATCCCATTGGTTTCGGACATTTGGTCCTATAATCGAATCTGGTGCCCGACATATCGCACCCGAAGACCGCCGGCCCGGGCGAGACCGCACCCTCGGTCAGGGATGCTCCATGATGAGGACGGCGAACGTGCCCGGGGCGAGCGCCTCGTACCGGTGCGGGGCGTCGCCCGGGAACGTGGCGTAGTCACCGGGGTCGAGTTCGACCGGAGCCGTCTCAGGGCCTACCCGCAGTCGGCCGGCGGCGACCACCACGTGCTCGACACTGCGGGAGGTGTGCCCGTCCGCGGCTCGGATCGCGCCCGGCTCCAACTCGATCAGGTAGACGTCCCGGCGCAGGTGTGCCGCACCGGCGCTGAGCAGTGTGCCGTTGAAGTCGGCCTGCTCGGAGCGGACCCGAGGGCCGTCCCCTGCCCGGATCACCCGTACGCCCTCGTCGGCCGGCTCCACCAGCCGGCTGAGCGGCACGCCGAGTGCGACGCCCAGCGCCCAGAGCGTCTCCACGCTCGGGTTGCCGGTGCCCGACTCCAGTTGGGAGAGGGTGGACTTGGCCACCCCGGCTCGACGGGCGAGCTCGGTCAGCGAGATACCGACCCGTTCCCGCTCCCGGCGCAGGGCGGCGGCGATGGTGGCCAGCGGGGCAGCCGGTTCCGGAGGCATGCGTTCGCTCCCATGGGATCAACGTTCGGGTTGACGAACAGCGACAGCCTGTTCAGCAAGACGACCCATGCGTACGGTACAACGAACAGCCCGACGTCCGGATGATTCGGGACGTGCTTGCCCTCGGAGCGGCCACGACGGCCGTGGGTGCCGGCCAGGCCTGCGGGGTCAGACCTTGTCGCCGAGCTTGACCTGAGGGGCCGGAGCGCGCATCCGCCGGAAGGTGATCGAGCGCATGACCGCGTAGAGGTAGAGCGAGCCCATCCGCTGACCGGTCTTCGGGAAGCGCTCCCGGACCAGCTTGCTGATCTTGCGGCAGATCAGCACCGAGTCGATGACGACGCCCAGCGCCAACGCGCCCCAGAGCACGTTGGAGATCAACCGGACCAGCGGCGGCATGGCCGCGTTCGACCCGATCAGCACGATCAGCGCGCCGCCGAAGAACCAGGTGCCGACGGTACGCCGGGAGTCGACCACGTTGCGGGCCAGTAGCCGCTCCGGGCCGCGGTCGCGGGGGCCGCCCTCGCGGCGGAACTCCGACGCGGCCTCGGCGCGCAGTTGGCGGCGACGCTCCCGCTCCTCCTCCTTGGTGAGGGGGCGGGTGGGGCCGGCTGGGCGGCGGCCGGCGGTCGGCCGCTTCGGCGTCTCCCGACCCTTGGCCGGGGTGTAGCCCCGGGAGCGCTCAGCGGCGTCCTCGGGGGTCACCGAGGTGACGGCCTCGTCGACGAGGTCGGTGGACTTGCGGCGAAAGAGCGACGGCACCCGGCAAGGGTAGCCAACGGTCCGCGCCCGGTGCACATCGCGGTGCACCGGGCCCGAACGGCTTCAGATCGCTGCGCGGCGTCAGACCGGCCTTCATTCGGTTTGGAGCGCCGCCTGAGGCGCGGAGGCCGAATCATGGCCGCCAGCCGAGCTGGAGTTGTCGCAGCGAACGAGAGGTGGTGGAGGTTACGGACGCTCGGTGTGCGCGCCCAGGTCGGCGAGCTTCGCCTCGAAGTCCTCGTAGCCCCGGTTGATCAGGTCGACGCCGTACACCCGGGAGGTGCCCTCGGCCGCGAGCGCCGCGATCAGGTGGCTGAACCCGGCCCGCAGGTCCGGGATGACCAGGTCGGCGGCGTGCAGCTTGCTCGGCCCGGCGATGACCGCCGAGTGCTTGAAGTTGCGCCGGCCGAAGCGGCACGGGGTGCCGCCGAGGCAGTCCCGGTAGACCTGGATGTTCGCGCCCATCGAGTTCAACGCCTCGGTGTAGCCCAGCCGCTGCTCGTAGACCGTCTCGTGGACGATCGACAGGCCACGGGCCTGGGTGAGCGCCACGACCAAGGGCTGCTGCCAGTCGGTCATGAAGCCGGGGTGTACGTCGGTCTCCAGCGCCACGGCGTTCAGCTCGCCGCCCGGGTGCCAGAACCGGATGCCACCCTCCTGGCCGAGGTCGCCCAGCTTCGGCGGTCGGGCGTCGGTGACCTCGTACTCGCCGCCGACCGAGCGGAAGACGTTCAGGAAGGTCATCATGTCGGCCTGCTGTGCGCCGAGCACCTCGACGTCACCACGGGTGGCCAGGGCGGCTGCCGCCCAGCTCGCCGCCTCGATCCGATCCGGGATCGGCCGGTGGGTGTAGCCGTGCAGCTTCGGCACGCCCTGAATCTCGATCACCCGGTCGGTGTGGACCTTGATGATCGCGCCCATCTTCTGCAGGATGCAGATCAGGTCGATGATCTCCGGCTCCACCGCGGCGTTGCGCAGCTCGGTGACGCCCTCGGCCATCACCGCGGTCAGCAGCACCTGCTCGGTGGCGCCGACGCTCGGGTACGGCAGGGCGAACTTCGTCCCGTGCAGCCCGTTCGGCGCGGACAGGTGCAGCCCCTCGGGCCGCTTCTCGACCGTGGCGCCGAACTCGCGCAGCGCCTGGAGGTGGAAGTCGATCGGGCGCGGGCCGATGTGGCAGCCGCCCAGATCCGGGATGAACGCGTGCCCGAGCCGGTGCAGCAGCGGGCCGCAGAACAGGATCGGGATCCGGCTGGAGCCGGCGTGCACGTTGATCTGGTCGGTGCTGGCGCTCTCGACGTTCGCGGGATCGAAGACGAGCTCGCCGTCCTCGGCGCCGTCGGTCACCTTGACGCCGTGCAGGCCGAGCAGACCCCGGACCACCTCGACGTCGCGGATCTTCGGCACGTCGAACAATCGGCTCGGGCTGTCGCCGAGCAGTGCGGCGACCATCGCCTTCGAAACCAGGTTCTTCGCGCCGCGCACGCGGATCCGCCCTTCGAGCGGAGTGCCTCCGTGAACGACCAGGACGTCGTCGGTCAACGCAACCTCCAGCGCGTCGGTGCTGCTGTGTTGATGGTGGGGTGCCTGAGCCTTCTCGCTACCCCGGATGCGGCCATATCGAAACGGCCCGCGTGTGTCATCGCTCCGGCAGCATAGCCCTCGGTGACGAAAAAGGACTCGGTCACATCGGCGTGTGTGGCATTAATCGGTGATCCGGCACTTTTGCGTACCAAGAGCGCTACAGATCGTGATCAGGACGCCGCCGCCGGCGGCGGCGTGTCCGCGCCGGGCAGAGCGAGCATCTGGTCCAGCGCTACCCGGGCGTGGTGCGCGGTGCCGGCGTCCACCGTGATCTGGTTGACGACCCGGCCCGCGACCAGCTCCTCAAGAGCCCAGACCAGGTGCGGCAGATCGATCCGGTTCATCGTCGAGCAGTAGCAGACGGCCTTGTCCAGGAACGTGATCTGCTTGTCCGGGTGCGCCAGCGCGAGCCGGCGGACCAGGTTCAGCTCGGTGCCGAGCGCCCACGCCGAGCCGGCGGGAGCCGCCTCGATCGTCTTGATGATGTATTCGGTGGAGCCGACGTAGTCGGCAGCGGTGACGACCTCGTGCCGGCACTCCGGGTGGACCAGCACGTTGACCCCGGGCACCCGCTCCCGTACGTCGTTGACGCTGTCCAACGTGAACCGGCCGTGCACCGAGCAGTGGCCCCGCCAGAGGATCATCTTGGCGTCGCGCAACTGCTCCGGCGTGAGCCCGCCACTGGGCTTGTGCGGGTCGTAGAGCACGCAGTCGTCCAGCGAGAGGCCCATCTCCAGCACCGCCGTGTTGCGGCCCAGGTGCTGATCGGGCAGGAAGAACACCTTCGAGCCCTGCTCGAACGCCCAGTCCAGGGCGCGCTTGGCGTTGGAGGAGGTGCAGACCACGCCCCCGTTGCGGCCCACGAAGCCCTTGATGTCGGCCGAGGAGTTCATGTACGTCACCGGCACGGTCTCGCCGGCGATGCCCAGCTCGGTCAGCGTGTCCCACGCGGCCTCGACCTGGCCCAGGACCGCCATGTCCGCCATCGAGCAGCCCGCCGCAAGATCGGGCAGGATCACCCGCTGGGCGTCGGTGGTGAGGATGTCGGCGCTCTCGGCCATGAAGTGCACACCGCAGAAGACGATGTACTCCGCGTCCGGACGCGCCGCGGCCTCCCGGGCCAGCTTGAAGGAGTCGCCGGTCACGTCGGCGAACTGGATCACCTCGTCGCGCTGGTAGTGGTGCCCCAACACGAAGACCTTGCTCCCCAGCTTCGCCTTCGCGGCCGTGGCGCGGGCCACCAGATCCGGATCGCTGGGCGCCGGCAGGTCGCCCGGACACTCGACGCCGCGCTCGGTGTCGGGGTCGCTGCCCCGGCCGAGCAGCAGCAGAGCCGTAGCCGTGTTCGAGGGTTCCACCCAGGTCGAAGTCACGTAGCCCATGGTCCCACAGCGCGGGCGCGACGCAGCTTCCCTCGGTGTGGGCTGCCACACTGCTCGGCATGCGCGTGCTGCTCTGCCCGGACAAGTTCGCCGGCACCCTGCCCGCTCCGGAGGTGGCCGCCGCGGTGGCCGCCGGCTGGCGCACCGTCACCGACGAGGACGACCTGCTGATCCGGCCGCTCGCCGACGGCGGGCCGGGTTTCGTGGAGGTGCTCGCCGAGGCCCTTGGCGGCCGGCTGGTGCCGGTGTCGACGGTCGACCCACTGGGCCGGCCGGCGGCCGGTGAGATCCTGCTCACCGCCGACGGGGCGACCGCCTATCTGGAGAGCGCCCAGGCGTGCGGGCTGCACCTGCTCTCCGCAACCGAACGCGACCCGAAGACCACCACCTCGTACGGGCTGGGCCTGTTGGTGGCCGCCGCGGTGGAGAGCGGTGCCCGGACGGTGGTGATCGGGCTGGGTGGTTCCGGTACCAACGACGCCGGAGCCGGAATGCTCGCCGCGCTGGGCGTGACCCCGCTCGATGCCACGGGTGCCGCGCTGCCGTACGGCGGGGCGGCGTTGGCCCTGGTCGACGCCCTCGACGGCGCACCCCGGCTGCGGGGCGTCCGGCTGGTCGCGGCCACCGACGTGGACAACCCGCTGCTCGGCCTGCACGGCGCGAGCAACGTGTTCGGCCCGCAGAAGGGCGCCGACCGTGCTGACGTGCTGCTGCTCGACGCCGCGCTGGAGCGCTTCGCGGCGGTGCTGGAACGGGATCTGCCCGACTGCCCGGCGGGGCTCGGCACGCTGCCCGGGGGTGGGGCCGCCGGTGGCATCGGCGCGGCGCTGCTCGCCCTGGGCGGCGGCTGCGAGTCGGGCATCGGCCTCGTCACCCGGGCCACCCGACTGGACGCCGCCCTGGACACCGCCGACCTGGTGATCACCGGTGAGGGGTCGTTCGACCACCAGTCGCTGCGGGGCAAGGTGGTCGCCGGGGTGGCCGGCGCAGCCCGCGACCGGGGAGTCCCCTGCGTGGTGGTTGCCGGGCAGGTGAGCACCGGCCGCCGGGAGGCCGCCTCGGCCGGGGTGACCGACGCGTACAGCCTGGTCGAGCACTTCGGCGGCGAGGAGCGCGGCGGGCTCGACGCCGCGCTGAGCCGGCCCGCGGAGGGGCTACGTGAGCTGGGCGCCCGGTTGGCCCGGCAGTGGAGCCGCTGAGCGTTTCGGCCGCCCGGCCGACCCGCGCACGACCGGGTCGACCTGCGGCGGCGGTCACGGCACGCGGGTGAGCCCGGCCGGGGCGGCGTACGATCGGCAGAGGACCACAACCGGGAATCACTGGACGGCGCGCGGCGTTGGCCAGTGCGTCCGGACCCAAACCGCGCAGGGAGACTTCCACGTGACCACGCCAGCGCAGACCGAGTCGACCGAGGCCCAGGCCCCTACTTCCGTCGTCCTCACCGACGTCGCGGCTGAGAAGGTCAAGGCCCTGATCGAGCAGGAAGGCCGCGACGACCTGCGGCTCCGCGTCGCCGTGCAGCCGGGCGGCTGCTCCGGCCTGCGGTACCAGCTCTTCTTCGACGAGCGTTCGCTCGACGGTGATGTCGTCACCGATTTCGGTGGTGTCGGGGTCGTCGTCGACCGCATGAGCGCTCCGTACCTTTCCGGCGCGACGATCGACTTCGCCGACCGGATCGACGCCCAGGGCTTCACCATCGACAACCCCAACGCGGGCAGCTCCTGCGCCTGCGGTGACTCGTTCAACTGAGTCACACCACACCAGCACGACGGGGCCGTCCTTCGGGACGGCCCCGTCGTCGTATCACTGGGAGCGGTTCCGGGGTGGCCCTGGCAGGTCGGTTGCCGTTGTCCCACCGACCGCTCACCGTCGAGTTGCCGGGCCGGTAGGCTGACCGCGCTCTGCTCCCGACCCCGAGGGTTCACATGAAGATCGCCGTCACCGGCTCGATCGCCACCGATCACCTGATGAGCTTTCCTGGTCGCTTCGCCGACCAGCTCATCGCCGATCAACTGCACAAGGTGTCCCTCTCCTTCCTGGTGGACGACCTGGTGCTCCGCCGCGGCGGCGTGGCGGCGAACATCTCCTTCGGCATGGGTCAGCTCGGGCTGCGCCCGGTGCTGCTCGGCGCGGTGGGGGCGGACTTCGCCGACTACCGCTCCTGGCTGGAGCGCCACGGCGTGGACTGCGACTCGGTGCACATCAGCGAGGTGGCGCACACCGCCCGGTTCGTGTGCACCACCGACACGGACATGTGCCAGATCGCGTCGTTCTACGCCGGTGCGATGAGCGAGGCGCGCAACATCGAGCTCGCCCCGGTCGCCGACCGGCTCGGCGGGCTGGACCTGGTGCTGGTCAGCGCCAACGACCCCGAGGCGATGCTGCGGCACTCGGCCGAGTGCCGCACCCGTGGGTACGCGTTCGCCGCCGACCCGTCCCAGCAGCTCGCCCGGATGGGCGGCGAGGACGTGGTGGCGCTGATCGAAGGCGCCGAGTACCTGATGACCAACGACTACGAGAAGTCGCTGCTGCAGAGCAAGGCCGGGCTGAGCGACGACCAGCTGCTGGACCTGGTCAAGGTGCGGGTCACCACGCTGGGCAAGCACGGTGTGGAGATCGCCGGGCGTGGCATCGACCCGATCCACGTACCGATCGCACGGGAGATCCGGGCGGTCGACCCGACCGGGGTGGGCGACGGCTTCCGGGCCGGCTTCTTCACCGCGCTCTCCTGGGGGCTGGGCCTGGAGCGGGCCGCCCAGGTCGGCTCGCTGCTCGCCACGCTGGTCCTGGAGACGGTCGGGACCCAGGAGTACGACGTCCGCCGCGACCTGTTCGTCAAGCGCCTCGCCGAGTCCTACGGCGACACCGCCGCCGACGAGATCCGCGTCCACCTCCTGCCGTAACCCCAAACCCGTAACCCCGTACGCCGATCATGGAGTAGTGGTGGCCTGATTGCCGCTGTACGCGGCTTTTGTGCCCCACCACAACTCCATGATCGGCGGGGTTGACGGGGTCAGTGGGTGCGGCGGATGTCGTAGGCGGGGCCTTCGGGGCCCTTGATGGCGGCTACGAACTCCTGGCCTCGCATTCGGCACCAGGCGGGGATGTCCACCGCTGCGGCCGGATCGTCGGCGAGCACCCGGACCACCGTGCCGACCGGCACCTGGGGCATCCGTCGAGCCGCCGCGATCACCGGCAGCGGGCAGCGCTGGCCCCGGCAGTCGAGCACCTCGCCCGGCATCGTCACAGCCCCACCACCCCGGCCTCGGCGCGCAGGTCGGCGACGATCCCGGGCAGCTCGGTGAGGAACCTCTCGACGTCCGCCTCGGTCGTCTCCCGGTGCAGGCTGACCCGCACGTTGCCGTGCGAGAGCACCCCCATCGCCTCCAGCACGTGCGACGGGCGCAGCGTGGACGAGGTGCAGGACGAGCCGGACGACACGGCGAAGCCCCGCCGGTCCAGTGCGTGCAGCAGCGCCTCGCCGTCGACGTACAGGCACGAGAAGGTGACCAGGTGGGGGAGCCGGAGCACCGGGTCACCGACCACCTCCACGTCGGGCACCTCCGCCGCGACCCGCGCCCGGATCCGGTCCACCAACGGGCTCAACCGGGTCGCCTCGGCCGCAGCGTCGGCCGCCGCCGCCCGCAGGCTCGCCGCCGCCGCCACCACCGCGGGCAGGTTCACCACCCCGGGGGTACGCCCACCCTCCCGCTCGTCGGCCGGCCAGGGTGACTCCCAGCGGGTGCCCTTGCGGACCGCCAGCACCCCCACCCCGGGTGGGCCGCCCCACTTGTGAGCGCTGGCGGTGAGCACCGACCAGCCGGCCGGCAGGGGCACGCGGCCGACCGACTGCGCGGCGTCCACGTAGAGCGGCACCCCCACATCGGCGCAGGTGGCGGCCGCCTCGGCGACCGGTTGCGCGGTGCCCACCTCGTGACTGGCGGTGATCAGCGCGGCCAACGCGACACCGGGAGCCCGAACGGCGGCCGACCACGCGGCCAGGTCCAGTCGGCCCAACCGGTCAACCGGCACCGCGGTGGCGGCCCCGCCCGCCGCGACGTGCCGCTCCGCGGCGTGCAGCACCGCCGAGTGCTCGATCGCCGAGTGCACCAGCGTCGACCCGATCCGGCGCCGCCCCGCGAGGCCTCCGAGCACCGCACCATGGGCTGCGGTCGTACCGCTGGGGGTGAAGGACACCTCATCGGCGCGGACGCCGAGCGTCAGCGCGGTGGCCTCGCGGGCGGCGTCGAGCAGCTGTCGTGCCCGGCGGGCCTGGGCGTAGAGCTTGCCCGGGTCGGCCCAGCCGTCGTCGAGGGCGGCCAGCAGCGCCTGCCGGGCGACCGGATGCATCGGCGCGGCGGTCGCCGCGTCCAGGTAGACCGGGGATGCGCTCACGGTGTCACCTTTGTTCGCGGCTGCGGGGCTCGCGGACCCGGCTCGCTCCTCGCACTCGCGGGGCCGCCTTTTGTTCGCGGCTGCGGGGCTCGCGGACCCGGCTCGCTCCTCGCACTCGCGGGGCCGCCTTTTGTTCGCGGCTGCGGGGCTCGCGGACCCGGCTCT
>NZ_JBEXEV010000042.1:0-10194 GCF_040606435.1 Micromonospora sp. NPDC005413 | reverse complement strand
CGCTCCTCGCACTCGCGGGGCCGCCTTTTGTTCGCGGCTGCGGGGCTCGCAAACCCGGCTCACTCCTCGCACTCACAGATCCATACGCTATCGCGGCGGTATGCCGAGGATCCCCCCGATGGGGGGCGGACAGTGACCCCACCACGGTCGAGTCCGTCATGGTCGAGTAATCTGCGACCGTCGGTGACGCCTTTGCCGCCGGTGCTGAGGAAAGACGCACCGCGGCGCGCTAGGGAGGCAGGACCAGGTGGTCGCAAGGAGTTCGGAGGTACGGCCGTCGGCCGTACGGCACAGCGCTTACCCAGGGGTCGGTGGACGCCGGGGGCGTGGTGCTGGTCGGGTGGCCGGGCTCGGTCTCGGTGGCGTGGCGCTGCTGGTCCTGCTCACGGGCTGTGATGTTGGTCAGACGTTTGACGGCTTCGGCTGGCCGCAGGGCGGCATCTCGCCGGAGTCCCGGCGGATGTACGACCTGTGGATCGCCTCCTGCGTCGCCGCGCTCGCGGTCGGTGTCTTCGTGTGGGGCCTGATCTTCTGGTGTGTCGTGCGCTACCGCAAGCGTGGCAACGCGCTGCCGGTGCAGACCCGCTACAACATGCCGATGGAGTTCCTCTACACCATCGCGCCGATCCTGATCGTCTCCGTGCTCTTCTACTACACGGCGATCGTGCAGACCGACGTCGACAAGTTGTCGAAGAACCCGGACGTCACGGTCGAGGTCGTCGCCTTCAAGTGGAACTGGCAGTTCAACTACCGGGACGGCCAGGGCCCCGACGCCCGCACCACCGCGTCGACTCTCGGCACCAGCGAGGTCATCCCGGTGCTGGTGCTGCCGACCAACCGGTCCATCCGGTTCGAGGAGACCAGCCGCGACGTCATCCACTCGTTCTGGGTGCCGGAGCTGCTGTTCAAGCGGGACGTCATGCCGGGCAAGATCCGCAACGTGTTCGAGGTCTCCAGCCTGGACGCCGAGGGCGCCTACGTCGGCCGCTGCGCCGAGCTGTGTGGCAGCTACCACGCGTTCATGAACTTCGAGCTGCGGGTGGTCTCGCCGGAGAAGTACGACCAGTTCCTGGCTGCCAAGCAGGGTGGCAAGTCCACCCAGGACGCGCTGAGTGAGATCGGTCAGGAGCCGTACGCGGAGACCACGCGGCCGTTCGACACCCGGCGGACGCAGTCCAACTTCAACCCGGACGACGCTCCGGCCGGCACGGGAAGCTGAGGCAGCCGCATGAAGACCGAGTGGCGTATCTTCCTGATCATCGCCGGGTTCCTCCTCGGTGCGACCATCCTCTACGGCGCCTGGACGCACGGTGAGTCGGGCGGCGTCGAGTGGGTGGGCACCGTCGCCCTGCTGCTGTCGTTCCTGCTCTGCACGATGTGCGGTGGCTTCTTCTGGTTCGTCTCCCGCCGGATCGACCTGCGCCCGGAGGACCGTCCGGACGCCGAGATCGCCGACGGCGCCGGTGAGGTCGGCTTCTTCAGCCCGGGCAGCTACTGGCCGTTCGGTCTGGCGCTGGCCGCCGCGCTCGCCGCGCTCGGTTTGGTGTTCTGGCAGTACTGGCTGATCGGCGCCGGTCTGCTGGCGGTCGTCTTCGCCGCCTGCGGGCTGCTGTTCGAGTACTACAGCGGCACCCGGCGCACCGCCGAGCACTGATCCACCCGGTCGCCGTCGCGACCGACCGTCACGTCACGAAGGCCCGCATCCCCACTGGGGGAGCGGGCCTTCGTCGTGCCTCCGGTCCGTGCGGGCCCGAGAGTGTGCGGTCACTGCGCTCGCGCCGGGTGATCGACTCCACATCGGCGAGGTGGGGGTGATAGCGCGGGGGGATGCCGCAACGTCGGCGATCTGGAGTTGATCGAGACGCTGCACGACCCGGGTCGTGGTCTCAGGCGGCGTGGCGGCGGCTCGGCTGGCGGCGTCGGCGGTCGGCCAACCGGGTGACGCGGAAGGCGAACGTGGCGATCACCACGGCGGCGCCGCAACCGGTGCAGATCAGCTCGGGACAGTCGGTGCCGTGACCGTCGACGCAGGGCGGCGCCTCGAACGGTGCTACGCCCTCGCAGACGTCGCAGTAGAGCTCGCGGTGCGACACGGGCGTCTCCTTCATCTCACTCCAGGCGAACCGCCTCCGGATGCCACAGCGGCGCGTAACGGAAACGGAGAACTACTCGGCTGTAGTTTCCCACGCGGGTCCGACAAATCCCCTCGGCCGTCGACCCGGACGGCATCGAGGGCCCCGAGTCACGCCCGCTGAGCGGCCGGGGTCAGGCGGTGGCGGTCTCGATCCAGCGATCGAGGGTCGCGGCGGCCGCGCCGGAGTCGATCGACTCGGCCGCGCGGGCCAGGCCGGCACGCAGCGCCTCGGTGAGGTCGCCGTCGAGCGGGCCCTGGGTGGCCAGCGCCGCAGCGGCGTTGACCAGCACCGCGTCCCGGACCGGGCCCGTCTCGCCGGCCAGCAGGCGACGGGCCACGCCCGCGTTGTACGCGGCGTCACCGCCCCGCAAATCCGCGAGGGTGGACCTGGGTACCCCCAGGTCCACCGCGTCCAGCACGGCCTCGCGTACGGTGCCGCCCTGGGCCGCCCAGACCCGGGTCGGTGCGGCCGTGGTGAACTCGTCCAGCCCGTCCTCGCCGCGCATCACCAGGACGGAGTCACCGCGGGCGGCGAATACTTCGGCCATCACCGGGGCCATCCGCGGGTCGAAGCAGCCGACGGCGCCAGCGCGGGGTCGGGCCGGGTTGGTCAGCGGGCCGAGGAAGTTGAAGACGGTGGGCACGCCCAGCTCCCGTCGAACCGGGCCGGTGTGCCGCATCCCCGGGTGGAACCGGGCCGCGAAGCAGAACCCGATGCCGGCCTCCGTGACGCAGCGGACGATCGCATCCGAATCGAGGTCGAGCGGGACGCCAAGGAACTCCAGCAGGTCGGCCGTGCCGCAGGAGGACGAGGCAGCCCGGTTGCCGTGCTTGGCCACCCGGACGCCGGCGCCCGCCACCACCAAGGCGGCCATGGTGGAGATGTTGACCGTGTGGGCGAGGTCACCGCCGGTGCCCACCACGTCCAGCGCGGTGGAACGCAGCTCCTCGGGGAGGTCGACCGGGACCGCCCGGCTCAACATCGTCTCGACCAGCCCAGCCAGCTCGGCGGACGTCTCACCCTTGGCCCGCAGCGCCACCGCGAAGCCGGCGACCTGCGCGGCACCCGCCGAGCCGGCCATGATCTCGCCCATCGCCCAGGCGGTGTCGGCGGTGGACAGCTCCTCGCCGCGCAGCAGCGAGTTGAGCAGGTGCGGCCAGGTCCGATCGCCCATGGGGGCCTCCCGAGCGTGCGAAATGCGGGTGGGCTGGAACGGGCGCCGGCTGATCCGGCGCCGTGACGGTGCCGGAGAGCTTGGGGACGTCAGGCGGGTGCGTGCGTCCGCAGCAGCTCGGCCACCGTGCCGCCGGTGGTCACCGGGTCGAGCGGGTGCACCAGCGTCGCGTCGACCTCGGCGTACGCGGCGAGCCATCGGTCGGCGGCGCGGGCGATCACGAGGCAGGTCGGGGGAGCGTCGTCCCGGTCGTCCTTGATCTGCCGGGCGATGCCGATGCCACCGCCCGGGCTGGCCTCACCGTCGAGCAGCAGCAGGTCGATCTCGTAGTCGTCGACCAGCCGGATGGTCTCCGCGTAGGTCGACGCGTCGACGAACTCGATCTGCAGCCCGGGCGCGGGTCGGGTGCCGACGGCCAACCGCATCCGATCACGGACCTGCGGGTCGTCGCTGTAGAGCAGGACGGTGCAAAGACGATCACTCATTCCGGCACTCCGGTTCCACCTCGTAGCTGCCCGCTGATCGTACCGGTCGGCGTGACGCAGCCAACATCCCGCCCGTCGCCACCCGTCGGTCGTGCCGTCCGCGCAGCTCAGGCGGTCGTGGCGTCGGCGGCGCGGTCGCGGGCCTCCTGGCGGTCCAGCTCGCGGTCGACCCGGCGGGCCTCCCGCTCGGACTGCTTGACCCACTGCACCACCAGAACCGCGAGCATGGTCACACTGACGAACTCACCACCTGCCCAGAGGATGCCGCCGGCGACCACCTGGTCCGCCCAGGGGTCGACCCAACCCAGGTTGAGTGACGGGTACCAGTCGCCGCCGAAGAGCGTGGTGCTCTGCATGATGGTGAGGCCGAGCACGGTGTGGAACGGCACGGAGAGCAGCATCAACAGCGCCCGCGCCGGGTACGGCCAGCGGCCGGGCAGCGGGTCGAGGCCGAGCAGCGGCCAGAAGAACACGCAGCCGGTCATGATGAAGTGCGCGTGCACCAGCTCGTGCGCCCAGGCGTGTTCGAGGGTGAAGCGGTACAGGTCGCTGAAGTACAGCACGAACGGGTTGACCACGAAGATGGCGAACGCCACCAGCGGGAAGCTGTAGACCCGGGCGACGCGGCTGTGCACGATCGCCAGCAGGCGCTTGCGCGGCCCGACCGGCAGGGTCCGCAGGGCCAGGGTCATCGGTGCGCCCAGCGCCAGGAAGATCGGCGCCACCATGGACAGCACCATGTGCTGGATCATGTGCACGGACAGCAGTGCGGTGTCGTACGCGTGCAGCCCGCTGACCGTGACCAGCGCGATGCCGCCCAGCCCGGGGCCGAGGAAGAAGACGGTACGGGCGATCGGCCACCGGTCGCCGCGCAGGCGCATTCGGTGCACCCCGTAGAGGTACAGACCGGCGGCGAGCACCAGCCCGAGGGCCAGCCAGCTGTCCAGCCGGGTCTCGGTCAGCACCGCGCCGACGGTGAACGGCGGCGGGGCCGAGGTGGCGGCGAAGATCGGATCGACGTGCAGCACGCTTTTCAGGCTAGGCCAGGCGAACCGGACCCTGACGGTGGGGCCACGGAAGGCGCAGGTTTGCCACCCCGCTGATCGCCGGCCCCGGTCAGGGGCAATAATGACGGCGTGACCGCGGCCCCAGCCATTGACA
Organism: Micromonospora sp. NPDC005413; assembly: GCF_040606435.1. NCBI lineage: Bacteria > Bacillati > Actinomycetota > Actinomycetes > Micromonosporales > Micromonosporaceae > Micromonospora > Micromonospora sp. NPDC005413. Next base: position 5,239 of record NZ_JBEXEV010000042.1, on the reverse strand, counting down.
AGAGCCGGATCCACTCTCTGACCCGACCGAACATGGTCAGCGTCGGGACGATCGTGTGGCTCTCCAGTGAACTCATGTTCTTCGCGGCGCTGTTCGCGATGTACTTCTCGATCCGCGCGGCAGCGCCGGAGCAATGGGAGAAGCACACCGAGGCGCTGAACATCCCGTATGCGACCACCTTCACGGTGATCCTGGTGCTGTCCTCGGTGACGTGCCAGCTTGGCGTCTTCGCGGCGGAGAAGGGCGACGTCCACGCGCTGCGGCGCTGGTTCACCGTCACGTTCGTGATGGGCCTGATCTTCGTGCTCGGCCAGCTGAACGAGTACCGCACGCTGGTGCACGAGGGCGTCAAGATCAACGGAGACGGGTACGGGTCGGTGTTCTACCTGACCACCGGCTTCCACGGCCTGCACGTGACAGGCGGCCTGATCGCCTTCATCATCTTCATGGTCCGCACGACCATGGGCCGGTTCACTCCGGCGCAGGCGACCTCGGCGATCGTCGTGTCGTACTACTGGCACTTCGTCGACGTCGTGTGGATCGGGCTGTACGCCATGATCTACTGGCTCCAGTGATCTTGCGCGTCACAATCCGCGCTGCTGCTCCGTCCCCTGAGACAGGTCCAACCGGTTAAGGACACCGCTCATGACTTCTGACAACGACCGCCGACGCGGTCTGCTCGCGCGGTTGCGCGAGCGGCCGGCCGCGCGCAGCAGGGGCCGCCGCCGGCTGGGCGCCGCGGTCCGGCTGATCGCCGCGCTGATGCTCGCCGGCGGCGCCTACACCGTCTTCGCCCCGGGTGCCCAGGCGCAGGACAACCCGCAGCTGACCGGCGCCGCCGCCGAGGGCAAGGCGCTGTTCGACGTGAGCTGCGTGACCTGTCACGGCCGCAACGCCCAGGGTGTCGAGGGCCGCGGGCCGAGCCTGGTCGGCGTCGGCGCGGCCTCGGTCGAGTTCCAGGTCAGCTCCGGGCGGATGCCGTTGGCCCGCCAGGAGGCCCAGGCGCACCGCAAGCCCCCGCTCTTCACCGACGAGCAGACCCGCCAGCTGGCTCAGTACATCCAGGAGCTCGGCGGCGGCCCGGTCGTGCCGGAAGGCGAGGAGCTCCGCGAGGGTGGCAACGTCGCGTCCGGCGGAGAGCTGTTCCGGATCAACTGCTCGCAGTGCCACGCGTTCGGTGGTGGCGGCGGTGCGCTCTCCTCGGGCAAGTACGCCCCGAGCCTGCACCCCGCGACGGACCGCCAGATCTACGCGGCGATGCTGAGCGGCCCGCAGAACATGCCGGTGTTCGGCGACAACCAGCTTCGGCCGGAGCAGAAGGCCGACGTCATCGCCTACATCCAGGAAACGCTGAAGAACGACCAGGACCCGGGCGGCTTCAACCTCGGGCGGTACGGCCCGTCCACCGAGGGCCTGGCGATCTTCCTGGTTGGCATCGTGGCGCTCGTCTTCGCCAGCCTGTGGATTGCGGGCAAGTCGTGACCGAGCGGATCATCCGATTCAGTGCTGTGGTGCCGCTCGGCGCCACCCGTAGCGAGGTGACGGCATGAGCACCCACACCGAGCACCCGGCCCCGCAGGGCCAGGAGCCGCTCGATCTGAACGCACCCGGGGTGACCCGTTTCGACATCGTCCGTGAGGGCGCGCGCCGGGACGACATCGAAATCGTCCACTACGAGCCGCAGGTGCTGCCCGGCACCAAGGCCGAGCGCCGGCTGACCCGGCTGGTGGCCGGGCTCTTCCTGATCACCGGCCTGGCGGCGACCGCGTTCCTGGCCATCTACATCTGGTGGCCGTGGCAGTACGAGCCGGGCCGTGGCGGCGACAAGTTCTACACCCCGCTGCTCGGTTTCACCCTCGGCGTGGCGCTGCTCGCCGTCGGCTTCGGCATCCTGACCTGGGGCAAGAAGTTGCTGCCCAAGGAGGTCTCGATCCAGGACCGGCACGAGGGCGCGGTGGACTCCGAAGGCCGCACCATCACCGGCCAGACCATGCTCTACATGGCCGACGAGCTGGGCGTGAAGCGTCGCCCGCTGCTCGGCATCTCGCTGCTGGCCGGTCTCGCGCCGGTCGGCGCGGTGGTCGCGGCGCCGCTGGTCGGTGGGATGATCTCCAACCCCCACAAGGACAACCAGATGTTCCGCACCGGCTTCGCCGCTGCGAACACCGGCGAGAAGATCCGGCTGGTTCGCGAGGACGGCCGGCCGATCCGCCCGGCCGACATCAGCGCCGGTGGTCAGCTGACCGTCTTCCCGGGCATCGAGCACGGCGTGAGCAACAGGCACGCCGACTCGCCGACGCTGCTGATCCACCTGCGGGACTCCGACGCGCTGACCTCGCGCCAGGCCAACGAGCGGGTTGGCCACGGCGACTACATGTGGGGCAACTACGCGGCGTTCTCCAAGATCTGCACGCACGCCGGCTGCCCGGCCAGCCTGTACGAGCAGCAGACCAACCGGCTGCTCTGCCCGTGCCACCAGTCTCAGTTCCTGATCACCGACAACGCCAAGCCCGTCTTCGGCCCTGCCAGCCGGCGGCTGCCGCAGTTGCCGATCGAGGTGGACTCTGAGGGCTTCTTCGTGGCGAAGTCCGACTACACCGAGACCGTCGGGCCTGATTTCTGGGAGCGGCCATGAAGCGTCGAAAGCTTGACCTTGCGGCGACGCCGGGCAAGGCCGCGGTGGGAGTGGACGACCGCTTCCAGGTGGCCACTCCCCTGCGCAAGCTGCTGAACAAGGTCTTCCCGGACCACTGGTCGTTCCTGCTCGGCGAGATCGCGCTGTTCTCGTTCGTCGTGCTGCTGCTGACCGGTGTGTTCCTGACCCTCTTCTTCGAGCCGGCGATGACCGAGGTGGTCTACGACGGCAGCTACGCCCCGCTGCAGGGCACGCCGATGTCCGCCGCCTACTCCTCCAGCCTGGACATCTCGTTCGACGTCCGCGGTGGTCTGGTGATGCGGCAGATGCACCACTGGTCGGCGCTGCTGTTCATGGCCGCGATCGTCGTGCACATGCTGCGGGTCTTCTTCACCGGCGCCTTCCGTAAGCCGCGGGAGACCAACTGGATCATCGGCTCGCTGCTGTTCTGGGTCGGCTTCCTGGCCGGCTTCACCGGCTACTCGCTGCCGGACGACGGCCTGTCCGGCACCGGCCTGCGGATCGCCTCGGCGATCATGCTCTCCATCCCGGTGATCGGCTCCTGGGTCACGTCGTCGATCTTCGGTGGCGAGTTCCCGGGCACGATCATCATCAGCCGGTTCTTCATCGCCCACGTGCTGCTCATTCCGGGTCTGCTGGTTGCGCTGATCAGCGTGCACCTGGGCCTGGTCTTCAAGCAGAAGCACACCCAGTGGCCCGGCCCCGGTCGGACCAACGGCAACGTCGTGGGCGAGCGGATGTTCCCGCGGTACGCGCTGAAGCAGGGCGGCTTCTTCATGGTCGTCTTCGGCGTCATCGCGCTGATGGGCGGCCTGTTCCAGATCAACCCGATCTGGCTGTTCGGCCCGTACGAGGCGTGGGTGGTTTCGGCCGCCAGCCAGCCCGACTGGTACGTCATGTTCCTCGACGGGTCGACCCGACTCATGCCGGCCTGGGAGATCAGCATCCCGCTCGGTGACGGGTACGTCATCCCGCCGCTGTTCTGGCCGACGGTCGTGCTGCCCGGCATCCTCGTGGGCCTGTCGACGATGTACCCGTTCCTGGAAGCCCGGCACCTCAAGGACCGCAAGAGCCACAACCTGCTCCAGCGGCCCCGCGACGTCCCGGCCCGGACCGCGGTCGGCGCCATGGCCGTCTCGTTCTACATCGTGCTGACGCTCACCGGCGCCAACGACGTGATCGCCGACAAGTTCATGATCAGCCTGAACGCGATGACCTGGGCTGGCCGGATCGGTCTGCTGGTGGTCCCGCCGATCGCCTACTACGTCACGTACCGGCTCTGCCTCGGTCTGCAGCAGCACGACCGTGAGGTGCTCGCGCACGGCGTGGAGACCGGCATCATCCGGCGCATGCCGGACGGCCGGTTCGTCGAGGTGCACCAGCCGCTCAGCGCCTCGAACGGGCATGCGGACGGTCACGGCGAGCTGGAGTACGTCGGCTGGGTCGTGCCAAAGAAGATGAACCGGCTGGGAGCCCTCGGCCCGGCCATCCGGGGCTTCTTCTACCCGATCGAGAAGCCGGTCGAGGCGCCGGTCTCCCCGGGTCACCCGCCGGTCGAAGCCCGGCCCGAGCGCGAGGAGATCGGCAGCGGCGAGAGCCGCCGCTGACCGCCCAAACGCACCGTTACGTGGCGCCCGCCGGATTTCCGGCGGGCGCCACGTCGTATCCGTACCGACCGCCCATCCGACCAGGAGTCGGACGGCCACGGCGGGACCGGTCGACCCCCCGCGACGGGCGATCGCAGGAATAACCCCGGTGAGCCGGGTATCCGTGCGGTCCAACGTCTCAAGGGGGGGAAGCATGTTGGGTATCAAACGCCTCGGCCTGTTGGCCGCGCTGGTACTGGTCGGTGTCGCGCCGGCCGCGGCCGCGCAGGCCGCGGCACAGCCGTCGACGCAGGACACCCAGTACCTGCAGGCGGTACACCAGGTCAACCTGTTCGAGATCACCGCCGGTGACCTGGCCCAGCAGAAGGGTCAGGACCAGGGGGTCAAGGACCTGGGCGCGATGCTGAAGACCGACCACACCCAGCTGGACCAGACGGTGCAGCAGACCGCGTCCCAGCTCGGGGTGGAGCTGCCGAACGAGCCCAGCGCCGATCAGCAGGCGGTCATCGACAAGTTGAACAACGCCAGCGGTGCGGAGTTCGACCGGCTCTGGGTGACCAGTGAGCTGGCCGGTCACGTCCAGGCCATCCAGGCCACCCAGACGGAGATCTCGCAGGGCTCCGAGCAGTCGGTGGTCCAGTTGGCTCAGACCGCTCTGCCGATCCTGCAGGCGCACTACGACGAGCTGGTGCAGCTCGCCAACCAGTTGGGCATCCCGGTTCCGCAGACCAGCGCCAGCGGTACGCCCAGCCCGGGTGGCACTGGCACTGGGTCGCCGGCTCCGGGCGGCACTGGCACCGAGTCGCCGGCTCCGGGTGGCACCACCGAGTCCCCGGCTCCGGGCGGCGGCACCACCGAGTCGCCAGCTCCCAGCGAGAGCTGACACAGCGGCAGCAGACGGCCGGAGCCGGCGACCCAGTGCCAGTGCCACCCGGGCTGGGCGTACCGCTGGCGCTGGTCTGCGGAACCGGGATGC
>NZ_JBEXEV010000041.1:0-54380 GCF_040606435.1 Micromonospora sp. NPDC005413 | reverse complement strand
ACGTACTGTCGGAAAGCTTGTTCGTCGCGACAGCAGCGCCAAAGTAACGACCCTTCTCGGCCGCCGACGCTCTCAGGGTCGTCCCGGCACTGGCCGCGGTGGTCAGCGTCATCGTCATCCCGGCGGCGAGTGTGCCAGTGACTGCGAGCGTCACCGCCACTCGCAGGGCTCTCTTGTGATTCATGCGAATTCCTTCTCTGTGGTGGTTCGACCGCGGATTCATCCCAACTGTCGAGACCATGACGAGCGAGAGCCCGGTCGCCGTCACGGCACCAGTGCTGGGAGTCCTGGCACGACGCCCGGCATGCCCTGGGCGGACGTCGTGCTCCGAGGTGCGACCAGCAGGCTCGCCCGGTGAACCACAGGTGCGGCCGCCCTCAAACATCGACTGTGAGCGATAACATGCCGTTCGTCAAGTCATGCGCCGGAACCGTGCGCACACGGCTCCGGCACCCGCGTCACCCGCGACGAGGCGTCGTCCACGAGGAGCCTGTCGGTGCCCGCCGCCGTCTCGACATAGAAGGTGGCGCTGGACAGCGTGCCGCTCCACGACACGGTCGCCGTGCCGGTGAGCAAGGTCCAGTCGTTGGCGTTCACCCCCGCCGCCGGGATCAGCTGCACGTAGTACGTCGTGCCGTTGGCAGTCACTGGGAGAGTCGCCTTCGCCGACGGTGTGCCGCTCTGCGACCGTACCCAGACGGTGGTGTTGTAGTTCTTGCCGTTGGTCACGTGGGGGCTGCTGTTAGCGCTAACAGATGACGGACCAAGCTCGCCTACTCGCTTGACCTGGTTGTTTGCACCTCGCGGGGTGAACGTCGTAACCACACCGCAGCAATGACGCATCAACGCTGACATCGAAGATTTGCGATGCACCGCACTGAGCGGCGTGGCGAGCGCCAAGGGAGCACGACCACTTTCCCAACAAGGACCGCACGTCACGTGCCGTCGCGGGCGCGTCGTCTCACACCGCTCCAGGCTCCGCAGTTCCGCGCTGACACCGCCGTGTGGCAGCAAGGGCAGACCCGGGGGGTTGCGGGCGTGTTAACGAACAACTATGTTAGCGATCACATCGACACGTCGCTATGAGCCGAGCCGGTACGTGAGGCCCATGGCGGCAGCGCCGTCAATGGCCGCCCGGCCCAGACTGCCGGTTTCGGTCGTTACGTCGCTGAGCCCACCACCACGGTCCCCGCTGTCAGAAAGGTCGCCTGTCGTGCCGATGACCCGACGCGCCTTCACCCTGGGCGCCCTGTCCACCGCTGCCGCTGCCACCGGCGTGCTGAGTCTTCCGCGCGCCGCCCTCGCCGCGCCCAACACCGCGTACGTCATGGCCTACTTCACCGAGACACCCCAGTTCCAGGGCGCGGACTACGGGCTGCACCTCGGCGTCAGCCGAGACGGCCTGAACTGGACGCCGCTGAACCAGAACAACCCGGTCGTCACACCGACGGCCGGTCAGCTGGGCCTGCGGGACCCGTTCGTCCTCCGCAAGCAGGACGGCACCTTCGTGGTGCTCGCCACCGACCTCAAAGGCACCAACTTCGGCCTCAACAGTCAGTACCTGCACGTGTGGGACTCGTTCGACCTGACGAGCTTCACCGGATACCGCCGGATCCGGATGCACACGCTGAACACCCACACCTGGGCCCCGACCGCCTTCTGGGACGCCGCCCGCGGCCAGTACGCCATCGTCTACTCGGCCAACAACGGCCAGGACGTCTTCCTGGTCAACTACACCAGCGACTTCCAAACGGTCAGCTCGCCGCAGGTGTTCTTCAGTCCCGGCTTCGGCATCCTCGACGGAGACGTCGTCATCGACGGCGGCACCACGTACCTCTACTACAAGAATCTCGCCAACGGGAACCTCTACGGTGCCCGGTCCAGCACCGGCGCCCCGAACAGCTTCACCACGTACACCAGCGGGCTCATGCAGGGCACCGGCATCGAGGCTCCGCTGCTGGTCAAGGCGATCGACGGCAGCGGCTGGCGGCTGTGGGGCGACTCGTACGGCCCGGTCAACAACGACTACTACGCCTGGTCGACCACCACCATCGGGGGCAACTCGTGGACCCCGATGAACCAGCGCGACTACACGCCGCCGATGAACGCGAAGCACGGCTCGATGATCGGTATCACGGACGCGGAGTACAACGGCCTGATCGCCCGCTGGGGAACACCGAACTGGGTCCGGTTGAAGTCCTCCAACCTGCCCGACCGTTACGTCCGGCACGCCGACAATGTCGCCCGGCTGGACGCGTACCCGTTCGACCCGTACCAGGACCAGATGTGGCGGATGGTGCCCGGCCTCGCCGACTCCACCGGCGTGTCCTTCCAGTCGGTGAACTATCCCGGCTCCTACCTGCGGCACTACAACTACGAGGTCCGGCTCGCCGCGAACGAGAACACCTCAGTGTTCCGGGCCGACGCCACCTTCTACCGGACGGCAGGGCTCGCGGACGCCGCCTGGACGTCGTTCCGCTCGTACAACTTCCCGACCCGCTACCTGCGACACGCCAACTACATGTTGCGCATCGATCCGCTCAGCGGCAGCTCGAGCGCCGCTGACCGTCAGGACGCCACCTTCCGGATCACCCCGTAGCAATCCCCTGGAGGATCCATGTCATCCCCGCCCCTCAGCCGCCGCCACCTCCTTCAGACCGCCGGAGCCACCGTGGTGCTCTCCGCGACCGGCACCACCATTGCCGCCGGAAGCGCGGCCGCGGCCGTGGTGCCGCCGGCCCGTACGGACATCGGCGTCTCGGCGTATCCGTTCGACCTCGGTCAGGTCCGGCTGACCACCGGCCGCTGGATGGACAACCAGACGCGGACGCTGAACTATCTGCGGTTCGTCGACGTCGACCGCCTCCTCTACAACTTCCGCGCCAACCACCGGCTGTCCACCAACGGTGCCGCCGCCAACGGGGGCTGGGACGCGCCGAACTTCCCGTTCCGGACCCACATGCAGGGGCACTTCCTGACCGCCTGGGCGCACGGGTACGCGGTGCTGGGCGACACCACCTGCCGGGACAAGGCGAACTACATGGTGGCCGAGCTGGCCAAGTGCCAGGCGAACAACGGGTCGGCCGGGTTCGCCGCGGGATACCTCTCCGGCTTCCCGGAGTCCGACTTCACCGCGCTCGAGGCACGGACGTTGTCCAACGGCAACGTGCCCTACTACTGCATCCACAAGACCCTCGCCGGGCTGCTCGACGTCTGGCGCTACACCGGCAACACACAGGCCCGTTCGGTGTTGCTGGCGTTGGCGGGTTGGGTCGACACCCGCACGTCCCGGTTGAGCTCCAGCCAGATGCAGTCGATGCTGGGCACCGAGTTCGGTGGCATGAACGAGGTGCTGACCGACATCTACCAGCAGACCGGTGACGGCCGGTGGCTCACCGCCGCGCAGCGGTTCGACCACGCCGCGGTGTTCAACCCCCTGGCCGCCAACCAGGACCAGCTCTCCGGGCTGCATGCCAACACGCAGGTTCCCAAGTGGGTGGGCGCGGCCCGGGAGTTCAAGGCCACCGGGACCACCCGTTACCGGGACATCGCCAGCAACGCGTGGACCATCACCGTCGGCGCGCACTCCTACGTCATCGGCGGCAACAGCCAGGCCGAGCACTTCCGGGCGCCCAACGCGATCGCCGGTTACCTCAGCAACGACACCTGCGAGCAGTGCAACACCTACAACATGCTCAAGCTGACCCGGGAGCTGTGGCTGCTCGACCCGAACCGGGCGGACTACTTCGACTACTACGAGCGTGCCCTGATCAACCACCTGATCGGCGGGCAGAACCCGGCCGACAACCACGGCCACATCACCTATTTCACCCCGCTGAGGCCGGGTGGGCGTCGGGGCGTGGGCCCGGCGTGGGGCGGCGGCACCTGGAGCACCGACTACAACTCGTTCTGGTGCTGTCAGGGCACCGGCCTGGAGATCAACACGAGGTTGATGGACTCCATCTACTTCCGCGACGGGACGACGCTGACCGTCAACCTGTTCGTCCCGTCGGTGCTGAGCTGGTCGGAGCGCGGCATCACGGTCACCCAGAGCACCAGCTACCCGGTCAGTGACACCACCACCCTGGCTCTGTCCGGCTCGATGAGCGGCTCGTGGAGCATCCGGGTGCGGATCCCGTCCTGGACCAGCGGTGCGACGGTCGCCGTCAACGGCACGGTGCAGAACGTCGCCACCACACCGGGCAGCTACGCCACGGTCACCCGCACCTGGGCCGCCGGCGACACCATCAGCGTGCGGCTGCCGATGCAGGTCGCCATCCGAGCCGCCAACGACAACGCCAACGTCGCCGCGATCACGTACGGCCCGGCGGTGCTGGCCGGCAACTACGGCAACACCACCCTCAGCACCCTGCCGTCACTCACCGCCTCCTCGATCACCCGCACCAGCACCACCTCGCTCGCTTTCACCGCCAGCGCGAACGGGTCCACGGTGCCTCTCGCTCCCTTCCAGGATGCCCACGGATACAACTACACCGTCTACTGGAGCACCAGCGGCGGCACCACCGGCGGCAGCAGCCGCCTGGTCAACGTCGGCACCGGCCTGGTCCTCGGTATCCAGAACATGTCCACCGCCGACGGTGGACTTGCGGTGCAGTGGGGCGACAGCGGCACCGCCGACCACAACTGGGTCGTCGTCACCGACGGCAGCGCCGTCCGGTTCCGCAACGTCAACAGTGGCAAGGTGCTGGGCGTGGAGAACATGTCCACCGCCGACAACGCCCGGGTCCTGCAATGGTCGGACAACGGCACCGCCGACCACCGTTGGACTCTCGTGGACAACGGCGACGGCACCTACCGGATCCGCAACGTCAACAGCGGCAAGCTGCTCGGCATCCTGAACGGATCGACCGCCTGGGGCGCGCAGGCCGTACAGGATGCGGACAACGGCAGCACGGACAACCGGTGGAGGCTCGTCCGCAACGCCTGACGACCCGTCGTGGCCGGCACCGGTCGTACAGTGGGGAGGGTCCTGGCCCCAGTGATCGTGGCGGATGTGTCGGCTCGTGCCGCCTTTCCGTCCAGAAGGAGCACAGTGAACCGACCCCTTCGGACCACGCTCGGCGGTGCTCTGACCGCCGCCCTGCTGACCTCCGTCGCCGTCGCGGGCGCGCCAGCGCAGGCGCACCCCGGCGGGCGGCCGCCCGCCGTCCTCGCCCTACCCGACGGCTTCCAGCCCGAGGGCATCGCCACCGCCGGCCGCTACGCCTACTTCGGCTCCCGCGCCACCGGTGCCATCCAGCGCGTCGACCTGGTCACCGGCCGGGGCACGACGATCGGCGCGGCCACCGGCACCCCGTCGCTCGGCCTCAAGGTCGACCCACGCGGTCGGCTGTTCGTCTCCGGCGGCACGGCCGGCGACGCCCGCGTGCTCGACACCCGCACCGGCGAGGTGCTGGCCCGCTATCAGTTCGCCAGCGCCCCGACGTTCGTCAACGACGTCGTCCTGACCCGCGACGCCGCGTACTTCACCGACTCCAACCGCCCGGTGCTCTACCGGCTGCCGCTCGGCCGAGGTGGCGCGCTGCCGCCCGCCGACGGCTTCACCACCATCGCGCTGACCGGCGCGTACGAGCAGGTCGGCACCGGCGTGAACCTCAACGGCATCGCCACCACACCGGACGGCAGGGCGTTGATCGTCGTCCAGTCCGCCACCGGCACGCTGTACCGGGTCGACCCGGCGACCGGCGTGAGCACCGTCGTGGACGTGCCCGGCTACACCTTCACCAACGGCGACGGGCTGCTGCTGCTCGGCCACACCCTCTACGTCGTGCAGAACCGCCTCAACCAGATCGCGATGGTCACGCTGAACCGCGCCGGCACCGCCGGAACGGTCACCGACACCATCACCGACCCGAACTTCGACGTACCCACGACCGTCGCCACGGCGCGCGGCAAGCTCTACCTGCCCAACGCCCGCTTCACGACCCCACCGACCCCGACCACGCCGTACACGGCCGTCGCGGTCCGCACGCGCTGAAACGACCTGAGGGGGTACGCGCACCGCGTGTGCCCCCTCGGCCGCCCTCGCGGGTCCGGTCGCCGAGCAGCCGCCAGTAAGATCACTGGCACCTCGGCGAAGACTGTCGCCTCCTTCACCCGGAGTCCGCGTGGCCGACCGTTCGTACCGATTTCTGCGCCGAGCCCTGGCCGTCGGCTGCCTGATCGCGGCCGCCGGACTGCCAGCCGGCCCGCCGGTCGTCGGCGCCGTCGCCGCCGACGCCGCTGCGGACACCCCCGAACCCCTCCTGCTGCGGGTGCTCCAGATGAACCTCTGCAACAGCGGCCGCGCCGGCTGCTACACCGGCCGAGCGATGACCAGGGCCGTCGAGGTGATCAAGACCGAGGCACCCGATCTGGTCACCCTCAACGAAATCTGTCAGGACGACATTTCCGCCCTGGAGTACGTGTTCGAAACCGTCCACACCGGACGGACCGTGGTGTCCGCGTTCCAGGCCGCGGGCGACCGCCCCAGCGGCGAGGACACCCGGTGCCGCAACGGCCAGCCGTACGGCGTCGGGCTGCTGACCCACGTCCAGACGCCGGACACCCCGCGCGCCGTGTACGGCGGCATCCACCAGACGCAGGACGTCGCGGACCCCGAGGAACGAGCCTGGCTCTGCGTCAACGTCGACGGCGCCCTGCTCGCCTGCACCACGCACCTGGCGGCCACCAGCTACCAGGTCGCGCTCGCCCAGTGCGGCCACCTGCTCGACACGATCCTGCCGACGATCAGCAAAAGCGCCGGGTACGAGCCGACCGTGCTGACCGGCGACCTCAACCTACGGGCCGACGGCGACCTCGACGTGCGGCCCTGTGCGCAGGCGGGCTATCAGCGGATCGACGACGGCAGGCTGCAACACATCATGGCGACAACCGACATCACGCTCTGTTGTCGCAGAGCCGTGGCCATGCACGGGGCGACCGATCACCCCGGGCTGCTGGCCACCCTCAGCATCGACCGCGGTAGGCCGCCGACGGACCCCCGCATCGGGCACGGCTGACCGCCGACGCCAACCGGTGTCACCGGGGCGGCGTGTCCCGGCGGGACGGGAACGGGGTGCCCGGCTGGCCGAGGGTGGAGCGGGCGCGCAACCCGACCGGGTCCGGGGCGGGTGTCGCGGCCGCCGGTTCCGGGACCCGCCGCCCGTCCAGGTACGCGGCGGCGGCCCGGTCGTCGTCGGTCGGAGCGGCGAGCAGGGCGTAGAGCAGACCAACCACCCCGAAGATCACTGCCAGCACGATCGGCACCAGCAGCGTGCTCACTTCGGTGCCGGTCACCTCACCCGCACGTTCGTGGCGGTGCACCGACAGGGCGCTCATGCCGGTGAAGTGCATTCCGTTCACGGCGACGCCCATGACCAGCGCGGAGGCGAAGATCGCGAGCCCCCGTCGGACGGTCATCGCGAGCCACAGCGCGACGGTGGACGCCACGACAGCGATGACCACCGAGAGCACGACCCGGGTGGTGTCGTAGCCGAGACTGCCGTTGAGGCGCATCGCCGTCATCCCGGTGTAGTGCATGGAGGCCACACCGGCACCGGTGAAGACGCCACCGGCGATCAGCCGTACCAGGTTCAACCGGCCGGTACCCACGATGGCCAGGCCGATACCGACCGCCACGACGGCAATGGCCGTGCTGGCCACCGTCAGCGGCACGTCGTAGCGAATCCGGGTGCCGTCGACGGCGAAGCCGAGCATGGCCATGAAGTGCATCGCCCAGATGGCGGTGCCACCCAGCGCCCAGGCCGACAGCAGGCCCCACCAGGCCCGTTGGCCGGTCGTGCGCGCCGTGCGGATACGCCCGGCGCAGACCAGCCCGAGGATCGAACCGAGCACGGACAGCGCGTAGCTCAGCGCGGGCGTGATCCACCCGTACTCAAAGTGATTGATCTCCGCCACGGCGGTCTTCTCCCCATTCGTTACCAGCGCGTCAACAAGGCGCTCGGGCAATGATCAGGGCTGCCGTGAGCAGGCGCAACAGCGCCCCCCGGGCTATCCGGGGGGTGCTGACGTGGTGACCGTCCGATGCGTCGATTCGTCAGGGATGGTGACCGAATCTGATGATCAGGCGGAGGTGTGGTAGGCCAGTACGCCCCGGTTGACGGCCGCGATCGCCTGACGGGCGGTGGACCGCAGCTCCGGCGACGCCCCGCCGGAGTCGGCAAGCTGACCGAGCAGGTCGACGACCTGTCGCGCCCACCGGACGAAATCACCGGCGGGCATCTCCCCGTCGATCTCGTGCCCGCTGCCGAGCACCTTTGCCAACGTCTCGCCCCGGGCCCACCGGTAGACGGGCCAGGCGAAGCCGAGATCCGGCTCCCGGGTCGCGGTCAGCCCGCGCGCCGCCTCATCGGCCTCGATCTCGCCCCACAGCTTCAGCGTCTCGTCCACCGCGTCGGCCACCGGCCCGCGCGGCAGCGACGCCCGCTCGTCGACGTCGCGGCGTGCCTCGAAGACCACCACGGACACCGCGGAGGCCAGCTCGGCCGGGGACAGGCCGTTCCACACTCCCCGGCGCAGACACTCGGCGACCAGCAGGTCCGCCTCGGTCCAGATCCGGCCGAGCATCCGGCCGGCGTCGGTGACGGCGCCGTCGCGGGCGAGGTAACCGCGCTCGGTCAGCAACGCCACGATCCGGTCGAACGTCCGCGCGAGGGACCCGGTACGCCCGGAGACCCGCTCGCGCAGCTCCTCGGTGTCGCGCTCCAGCCGCCGGCGACGCTCCGCCCAGCGGGCGTGCTCCTCCCGCTCCGGGCAGGCGTGGCAGGGGTGATTGCGCAGCTCGGTGCGGAGCTGGGCGATCCCGTGGTCCTCGCCAGCCACCTGCCGGGAGCGGCCACCGCGTCGGCCGCCGTGCCGGTCCAGGCCGGTGCCGCTGACCTCGGCGGCGAGATCGCGCCGGGCACCCGGGGATCGGTGGTTGAAGTGCTTGGGCACCCGGATCCGAGCCAGCACCTCGGCGGGGGTGGTGAAGTCGCCCGGGCTGACCCGCCCGGCCCAACGGTCCTGGGTGAGCACCAGCGGGCGGGGCTCGCCGAACCCACCGGTCGCCGGGTCCAGCACCACGGCCAGCCCGGCCCGCCGGCCCGACGGCACCCGGATCACGTCACCGATCCGCAGCCGCTCCAACGACTCCACCGCGGCGGCCTTACGCTGGGTCTGCCCCTGCCGGGCGATAGCCTTCTCCCGGTCGGCGATCGCCACCCGCAGCGCGAAGTACTCCTCGAAGTCGCCGTGGTGGCAGGCGGCCTCCGTGCCGTACGCCTCGATGGTCTCGGTGTTGCGCTGCACCTGCCGCGCCAGGCCAACCACCGACCGGTCCGCCTGGAACTGGGCGAACGAGGATTCCAGCAGGGCCCGGGCCGGCTCCACGCCGACCGTGCCGACCAGGTTCACCGCCATGTTGTACGAGGGCCGGAAGCTGGAGCGCAGCGGGTAGGTGCGGGTGGACGCGAGCCCGGCCACCTGCCGTGGGTCGGTCTCCGGGGACCACACCACGACGGCGTGCCCCTCCACGTCGATGCCACGACGCCCGGCGCGCCCGGTGAGCTGGGTGTACTCCCCCGGGGTCAGGTCGACGTGCGCCTCGCCGTTGTACTTGACCAGCCGTTCCAGGACCACGCAACGGGCCGGCATGTTGATGCCCAGCGCGAGGGTCTCGGTGGCGAAGACCGCCTTGACCAGGCCGCGGACGAACAACTCCTCGACGATCTCCTTGAACACCGGCAGCATGCCGGCGTGATGGGCGGCCAGGCCGCGCTCCAAGCCGTCGAGCCACTCCCAGTACCCGAGCACCGAGAGGTCCTCACCGGGGATGGCGGTGACCCGGGACTCGACGACCCGGCGGATCTCGGCCCGTTCCTCGGGCGAGGTGAGCCGCAGCCCGGCGGCGAGACACTGCTGCACCGCGGCGGCGCAACCGGCCCGGCTGAAAATGAACAGGATCGCCGGCAGCAGACCCTCCCGGTCCAGCCGGTCGACGATGTCCGGGCGCATCGGGCCACGCCAGCGCGGGCCACGCCGGCCGGCGCCGGGCCCCGCGCTGCGCCCCTCGCCCAGCTCCAACCGTCGCGCGGTCTCCCGGGTGTAGCGCAGCAGCTCCGGGTGCACGTCGTGCTTGCGGGCGGCGTCGGCGTCGTGGAACAGGTCGAACATCCGCTTGCCGACCAGCATGTGCTGCCACAACGGCACCGGCCGGTGCTCGCTGACCACCACCGCCGTCTCGCCGCGCACGGTGACCAGCCAGTCGGCGAACTCCTCGGCGTTGGAGACGGTCGCCGACAACGAGACCAGGGTGACCGAGGCGGGCAGGTGGATGATCACCTCTTCCCACACCCCACCGCGGAACCGGTCGGCGAGGTAGTGCACCTCGTCCATCACCACGTACGCCAGCCCCTGCAGGGTGCTTGAGCCCGCGTAGAGCATGTTGCGCAGCACCTCGGTGGTCATCACCACCACCGGCGCGTCACCGTTGATCGCGTTGTCGCCGGTCAGCAGGCCGACCTGCTCGGCACCGTACCGGGCGACCAGGTCGTGGTACTTCTGGTTGGACAGCGCCTTGATCGGCGTGGTGTAGAAGCACTTGCGCCGGACCGGCGGCGTCGCCGGGTCGTCGGCCACCGCCGGGTCGCCGGGTCGCCCGCGCAGCGCCAGGTGGACGGCGAACTCCCCCACCACGGTCTTGCCGGCACCCGTGGGGGCGCAGACCAACACACCGCTGCCCCGCTCCAGGGACTGACACGCCTCCCGCTGGAAGTCGTCGAGGTCGAACCCCAGGTCAAGGGCGAACTCGTCCAGCGCCGGGAACTGTGAGGCCTGTGCGGCTCGGCGGCGCGCCGCTGCGTACCGCTCGGCGGGGCTCGACATGGCACCAAGATTAGTGCGTGCCGGGACACGACACCCGTCAAGGCCGTCCGGATGTGCCATCGGGGGCGGTCGGTAGGGTGCACGGGTGCCGGACCATGCCGAACCGCCTCAGACCCGTCCGACGGGCAGCGCCGAGGCCGCCGCCGCCCCCCGGGCGTCCCGACGGCCCGTCAAGGCGGTGCTCTTCGACTTCCACGGCACCCTGGCCCAGGTGGAGGAGCCCCGGCAGTGGGTGCTGGAGGCCGCGGCCTCGTGCGGGGTCACCCTGGACCGGGTTCGAGCCACCTCGCTGGCCGACCGGCTGCTGACCGCGGGGCGCGCCGGCGGGCCGCTGCCAGCGCGGGTGCCGCCCCGGCTGGCCGAGCTGTGGGCCGACCGGGATCTCTACCAACACGCCCACCGGGGCGCGTACACCGGGTTGGCCGAGACCGTCGACGCGGGCATCGAGGGCTTCGCCGACGCGCTCTACGAGCGGCTGCTGATCGCCGAGGGCTGGCTGCCCTACCCGGACACCGCGCCCACGCTGGCCGCGCTGCGTGACGCCGGGGTGCGGGTGGCGGTGGTCAGCAACATCGGGTTCGACCTGCGGCCGCACTTCGACGCCTGGGGGCTCACCGACCTGGTCGACGCGTTCGTGCTCTCGTACGAGGTGGGGCGCTGCAAGCCCGACCCGGCGATCTTCTGGCGGGCCTGCGGGATGCTCGGCGTCGACCCGGAGCAGACGCTGATGGTCGGCGACACACCGGCGGACGCGGGCGCGGTGGCCGCCGGCTGCGCGGTGCTGGTGCTCCCGGCCGCCGACCCGGGCCGGGAAAACGGGCTGGGTGCCGTGCTCGATCTCGCCCTGCCGGGCTGACCGGCACCGGCCCGACCCGCGCCGTGCCGCTGTCAGTCCGGGATGTGAATCACCGGTAGATCGCCGTCGCCGTACCGGTCCTCGCCGCTGAGGATCGCGGCGTCGTGTTCGAGGACGGCCAGCACGGTGGTGGCCAGATCGACACGGCCCGTCAGCGTGCGCCAGAAGCTGAGTTCGTGCCAGGAGTGCCCCTCAGTGGAGAGCACCTTGCAGGCGTCCAGGGTCAGCAGCCGGTGCAGGCTCGCCCGTTCCTTGGGGTCGCTGACGATCGCCAGGGCCTCCGCCGCGGTCACCGCGGTGACACCGAACCTGTTGCGGTCCTGAATGACCTCGTGCAGCGGCTCACCGACATGCACCGACCCCGCGAGGTACGCCAGCAGTGCCGACCGGTCCAGCACAAGCCGGATCGGCCGGTCGTCCTCGGCGGTCATGCGGCCGGCTGCTCGACAGTGCCGGCGGCGGCGTCCAGCGCGTGCTGGCGTGCCCGCTCACGAAGGGCGTCGCGGCGCTCCGGCGACCACGCGGCTTCAACGGCGGCGCGGCGGGCGCGCGCCTCGGCCACGCCCTGCTCGGTGATGTGGATACCCTGGTGGGCCAACTCCGCGTCCAGGGCGTCCAGACGCATGCGGTCACGGACAGCCTGCGTGACGTAGGCGCTGGCGTTGGGCTCGTGCTGCAGGCGCTCCGCCACATCGGGTGGCACGGAGATCGACAGTTTTCGCATGCCGCTGGTCATACCTCGGACGGTACGCCGGTAGCACCGCGTTGGCGACCGTCAACGCCGGCCGTGTCGGCGCGAGTGGCGGGTTTCGGCAGGTGGACACCGCCGGAGCGTGGCCGGGACGGACCGCCTACCGTCGTGCCGTGACGGAGACCCTGCTGCCCACGCCACCGCCGACCGACGCGCCATCGGCCCGGCGCGGTGGCGTCGTCGCCGTGGGGCTGGTGGTCGGCGGGGCGCTGTCGGTGCAGTTCGGCTCCGCCGTGGCCGCGCTGCTCTTCCCGCGCACCGGGGTGGCCGGCGCGGTGACCCTGCGGCTGACGATCGCGGCGGTGCTGCTGCTCATCGTGTGCCGACCCCGACTGCGCGGCCACGACCGGTCGGCCTGGCTCGCGGCGGGCGCGTTCGGGCTGGCGCTGGCCGGCATGAACTCGCTGTTCTACCAGGCTATCGACCGCATCCCGCTGGGCCCGGCGGTGACGCTGGAGGTGCTCGGCCCGTTGGCGCTGTCGGTGTTCAGCGCCCGGCGGCTGGCCAGCTGGGGCTGGGCGGGGCTGGCGTTGGCCGGGGTGGCGCTGCTCGGGCAGGGCGGCTTCGACCGGCTGAACCCGGCCGGGGTGGCCTTCGCGTTCGGCGCGGGCGCCATGTGGGCCGCGTACATCGTGCTGAGCGCCCGGGTCGGCGACCGGTTCCCGGGCGCGGACGGGCTGGCCCTGGCGCTGACGCTCGCCGCGCTGGTCACCCTGCCCCTCGGCATCATCGACGGCGGCGCGGTGCTGCTCGACCCGCCGGTGCTGGCGCTCGGCGCCGGCCTCGCGGTGCTGGCCTCCGGGCTGCCCTACACCCTGGAGCTGCTCGCGCTGCGGCGGATGCCCACCGCCACCTTCGCGGTGCTGATGAGCCTCGGCCCGGCCATCGCCACGCTCGCCGGGTGGCTGGTGCTGCGGCAGGCGCTGACCCTGCTGGAGTGCGCCGCCATCGTGCTGGTCATCGCGGCCAGCATCGGTGCGGTACGGGTCAACGCAACAGCCGCAGGGCGCCCGGGACGGCGCTGATCGTCACCGGCAACTCCAGCGAGCGTTCCCCGTCGGCGTACGTGGTGATGCCCTCGGCGGTCAGCTCCACCGTGCGGGCCCGGTAGCTGCTCACCAGGGGGTGGTTGACGTGGGTGCCCTGGTAGATGCGCGGCTTGACCCGGATCAGGGTCCGCCGGTTGACCCGAGCGGCCACCACCACGTCCAGCAGCCCGTCGGTCGGGTCGGCGTCGGGGCAGATCCGCATCCCGCCGCCGTACGTCGGGCAGTTGCCCACCGCCACCAGCACCGCGTCCAGCTCGTGCGGCACCCCGTCGAGGCGCAGCGTGTAACGGCGGGGCCGCAGCCGGAACAGCTCGACCAGGATCGCCAGGTCATACCGGCGCCGGCCACGCGGCCAGCGCATCCGGTTGGCCAACTCGTTGACGATCGAGTCGAACCCGGCCGCGAGGACCGCCCCGTACCAACGCTCGATGCCATCGACCCCGGTCATGCGGGCCAGGTCGACGGCTTGGCTCCGGCCGTCGCGCAGCGCTGACGCGATCACCTCCGCCGCCGCCACCGGATCGGCCGGAAAACCGGTGTCCAGGGCGAAGTCGTTGCCGGTGCCGGCGGGGATCGGACCGAACGGCACGTCGGTGCCGGCGACCGCCTGCAGCGCCCGGTGCACGGTGCCGTCCCCGCCGATCGCCACCAGCGCGCCAGCGCCGTCGACGACCGCGGCACGGCACGCCGCCTCCGCCTCCGCGGGGCTGGACGCCTCCAGCAGCCGGACCGGCCGGCCTGCGGCGGCCAACCCGTCCAGCAGCCGCGGCAGCAGGGCGCTATGCCGCCCCCGACCAGCGGTCGGGTTGGCGAGCACGGCGACCGGGCCGGGCAGATGATCGTCTGCGGTCACGGGCAGCACCGTACCGGTCGGACACCCGTCGGTCACCAGGGGCGGGCACCGTCACGATCAGTCCCGCGCTCAGCGCTCGGGGTGAGGTCGCCACACGACGACGCCGCCCCCGGGAAACGGGGACGGCGTCGGCAGAACGGGCGGCGCGGGGCCGTCAGGTCATGTCGTCGTAGCGACGCTCGATCGGTGCGGGTGGGGCGATCGGATCGGGTACGCCGATCGGTGCGGTCGCGTCGACCCGCTGCCCGGCCACGACCGGATCCGCGTCGTGCTCCAACGGCGACACCTCGTCGTCGTCCAGGCCGGCGTAGACCTCCTTGCCGCGCCCACGCCGCTTGTCGTTGATGAACGCCACGCCCACCGCCACGAAGTACAGCAGGGAGAGGGAGAGCGCCAGCAGCGTCATGCCGAACGGACCCGGATCCGGGGTGGCGATGGCGGCGAAGGCGAAGGAGATGAAGATGACCGTTCGCCACCAGCTCAACAACCGGCGGGCGCTGGCCACCCCGGTGAAGTTGAGCATCAACAGGATGAGCGGAAACTCGAACGCCACCCCGAACAACAGGATCATGTTCGTGACGAACCCGATGTAGCGGGTGACCTCCAGCTGGGTGGAGAGGCCGGTTACGCCCGCCTCCAACAGGAACGCGAGGCCCTTGTCCACGACGAGGTAGGCCAGGACGGCACCACCGGCGAACAGCGGGGCCGCGATCGCGACGAAGACGTACGCCCACTTGCGCTCGTTCCGGTGCAACCCCGGAGCGATGAACGCCCAGAGCTGGTAGAGCCAGACTGGCGCCCCGGCGATCAGGCCGATCCAGAGCGCCAGCTTCAGCTTCAGGATGAAGCCGTCCGCAGGCGACAGCTGAAGGAACGACCGACAGTTGCCGAGTGCGTCGGTGGCATCCGGCAGGCTGCAGTAGGGCTCCTTCAGCAGGTTGAACGCCGGCTGGGCCAGGAAGAAGCCGAGAATCAGGCCGGCGACGATTGCCAGTGACGCGCGAAACAACCGGTCGCGCAACTCACGGACGTGCTCGATGAGCGTCATCGAGCCGTCTGAAGCCCGCTCGAAGGTGCTCGGGGCGCGCTTACGCAGTGCGAAGGCCACGGTGGTGGGGCCCTTCGGTCAGTTGTCGCGGACGCGGTGCACCGGGTCGACGACCGGCTGCTGCGCCGGCGCCTGCTGGTACGGCGCCTGCTGCGGCTGCCCGACGTACGGCGCCTGCTGCCCGGTGTGCGGCGGCAGCGGCTGGTAGCCGGCCTGCGCGTCGGCCTTCTCGGCGAGGTCGCGGTCGTCGTCCTGCAGGCTCTTGGTCTCGGCCTTGATGATCCGCAGCGACCGACCCAGCGAACGGGCCGCGTCGGGGAGCCGCTTCGCACCGAAGAGCAGGATCAGCACAACCACGAGAACAGCGATGTGCCACGGCTTGAGGGCACCCATGAGAAGCTCCAGTCGCTCTGTGTCCGGGGGGTGGTACGCAGCCCATCGTACGTGCGGATCGGCCGCCTGCCACTCGCCGGGTGGTGGTGGTCTGGCCCGAAGGGTGAAGTCTTGACCAACCCGCGATGATCCGTCAACCATCGCCCGGGTGCGCACCCGGACGGGAAGTCGATCAGCCGCGCTTGGCCTTGATCAAGGCGACCCGCTGCTGGGTGGTGTCGAGTTGTCGTTGGACACCCTCGGCGCGCTCCTGCAACGCGTCCGTGGTCTCCCGCAGCGCCTCGGCCTCTGCGGCCCGCCGCTGCAACGCCACCGCGGCGCGGCGCAGTCCGGGCAGTCGGGTCAGCACCGGGCGCACGGCCAGCGCGAACGCCACGAGCGGGAGCAGCACCAGGGCGAGCACGATCCAGATCAGCACGGCGGTCAGCCTACTGGGTGCGGCCAGCCACTGCCGGGTCACCCGACGCCGCGCCGACCGGACCGGCGGGGTCAGCCGTCACGGAATCAGCCGCGGGCCGCCGGGGCGTGGCCGTGGGGGCGGGCACGGCGTACGCGTCCAGAGCTGCGGCGGCGGTCGCCCGCACCTGCTCGGCCAACTCGACCGGGGCGACCACGGTGGCGTCCGGGCCGAGGCCGAGCACGAACCGACGGGCCCACCCCAGGTCGGTCACCCGCAGGGAGACGAGCCACTGGTCGCCGTCGCCGGCCTCGACCCGCTCGCACGGGTAGTACTCGGTGATCCACCGACCGCCCCGACCGACCCGCAGCGTGATCAGCGGCAGGTCGGGCGAGGGGCGGAAGACACCCTCGGTGAGATCCTGCGGGACGGCCTGCGGCGGAACGGTGGCTGGCTCGGCCAGCTCGGTGATCGCGTCGATCCGGTCGGCCCGGAACAGGCGGACCGCCTCCGCGCGCCGACACCACGCCTCCACGTACGCCCGGCCGCCGACCATCAGCATGCGCAGCGGGTCGATGACGCGTTCGGTGGTCTCGTCCCGGGCCGCCGTGTAGTAGGTGATCCGCAGCGCCTTTCCGCCCTCCACGGCGGCGCGCAGCGCCTCGACCCGCCGGGTGTCCCCGGGCAGCCGGACCGCCACCGGCGCGCCCACCAGGTCCCCCGCGTCCTCGATCTTCGCCAAGGCCCGTTCGACGGCCTCACGGTTGGCCACGCCGGGTGTCTCGGCGAGCATCCGCAGCGCCACCACCAGCGCGAGGGCCTCGTCGGGGGTGAGCCGCAGCGGCCGGTCGATGCCGGCGTCGTAGGTGATGGTCACCCGATCACCATCGAACGCCATGTCGATCAGGTCGCCGGGGCCGTAACCGGGCAGCCCGCACACCCAGAGCAGCTCCAGGTCCTCGCGGAGCTGCCGCTCGGTGACGCCCAGGTCACCGGCCGCCTCTGCGATCTCGATGCCGGGCCGGGCCAGCAGGTACGGCACCAGGTTGAGCAGTCGGGCCAACCGGTCGGCGGACGCGCGGGAGCCGCTCCGGGCGGCCGGGCGGGTCACCGGGCACCCCCGGTGACGGCCAGCTCGTCGTGTCGGACGGCGATCTCCTTGAGTCGTTGGATGACCGCCTCGCGGACCTCCGGTGGGTCGAGCACCCGCACGTCCGGGCCGTAGCCGACGAGGTGGCCGGCCAGCCCGTCCGGGTCGGCGTACGGAAGGAGCAGCCGGTCGCCGTCGGGCCCGGTGGTCACCTCCACCGCCCAGCGGCGCAGCCCTGCGGCACGGCCCGGTGCGACCAGCACGGTGGCCCGGCCGGTGCGCTCCACGGGGCCCGACCAGCGGGCCACGTGGCTGATCAGGTCGACGTTGGCCGGCGGCTCGTACGCGCCGGGCGTGCCGAGCACGCGAACCGTGCCGACGACCCGGGACAGCCGGAAGCATCGGGTCGCTTCCCGGTCCTGGTCGTGGCCGACCACATACCACCGGCCGCGCCAGCAGACCACACCCCACGGTTGCAGCCGCCGGCGGCTGGGCGCGTCCCGGTCAGGCACCCGGTAGTCGAACCCGACCTCGCGGCGGTCCCGGGCGGCGGCGGTCAACGGCGCGAACGCCGGGTCGACCGTGACCATCGGCTCCAGGCCGAGGGTGGCCTGCGGGTCCACGTCCACCCCGGCGGCACGCAGCTTGGCCAGCCCCGACGACGCGGCGGCGGCCAGCCCGGCGTGCTGCCACAGGCGTGCGGCGATGCCGACCGCGGCGGCCTCGTCCGGCTCCAGGAGGATGTCGGGCAGCGCGTATTCGCGGTGGGCGATCCGGTAGCCGGGCTCAGCGTCGAAGGCGCTCGCCGTGCCGGTCTCCAGTGGCACACCCAGCTCGCGCAGCTCGGCCTTGTCCCGCTCGAACTTGCGCTGGAACGCCTCGTGGTCGCGCGCGTCGTCGGGATCGTGCTCGTAGCCGGGCACGGTCGCGGCGATCTGCGCGGCGGTCAGGAACCGTCGCGTGGACAGGAGGCAGATCACCAGGTTGACCAGGCGTTCGGTGCGGGTCCGCGACACGGGTAGACGCTAGCAGCCGACGCGCCCGCGTCGTGCACCCACGCGGGGCGTGCCGCACATCTGTTCGGATCGGGCCCACTCCGGGCCGCTCCCCGGCGCGTGACCGTTTGCGGTCATAGGGTGGCCCTCATGTCGCAGGCGGAGGTCAGGACCGAGAGCGAGAGCGTTGGCACCGTGATCGTCGCGGGCGCCGCCAACCTCGCCATCGCGATCGCCAAGCTGGTCGCCGGGGTGATCTCCGGCTCGGCCGCGATGCTCTCCGAGGCGGCGCACTCGGTCGCCGACACCACCACCGAGGTGCTGCTCTACCAGGCGCTGCGCCGGGGCGCCCGGCCGGCGGACCAGCGGCACCCGTTCGGGTACGGCAAGGAGAGCTACGTCTGGGCGTTCTTCGCCGCCATGTTCACCTTCGTCGCCGGCGCCGGCTTCGCCGTCACCCACGGCGTCACCACCATCCTGGTGCACCAGCACAGCGGCAACTACCTCATCTCGTACATCGTGCTGGGGGTGTCCTTCGTCATCGAGTCGATCTCGCTGACGCGGGCGGTGCGGCAGGTCCGCCGCGAGTCCCGGCGGTGGCGGACCACGCCCCGGCGATTCCTGCGGCTGACCGCCGACACCACCGTCAAGGCGGTCTTCCTGGAGGACAGCGCGGCCCTGATCGGTCTGCTCCTGGCCGGGCTCGGAGTCGGCCTGTCCGAGGCCACCGGCGACGAGGTGTGGGACGGCATCGCGTCGATCCTGATCGGGCTGCTGCTGCTGACGGTCGCCGGGATCCTGGCCAGCAACAACCTGTCGCTGCTGGTCGGCCGGTCGGTCCCGGAACGGCTGCGTCACGAGATCGAGCGGGAACTGACCGGGCTGCCCGAGGTGGAGCGGATCGACACCCTGCTGACCATGCAGCTCGGCCCGGACGACGTCCTGGTCGCCGCGAAGGTCGACTTCCGCGACGAGGCCACCGGCGCGGCCATCGAGGCCACCGCCGACGAGGCCGAACGACGGCTCACCGGGCGGTACCCGGAGATCCGCTACGTCTTCCTCGACCCCACCCGCTCGTTGCCCGGCGCCACCGGCCGGGCCCGGCACACCCAGGCCGGACCGGACCCGGACGCCGGCGACGAGCCCGACCACCCCTGAACCACCTCCGCGGCAGCACCCGGGCGCGGGCCACCGGGCCCGCGCGGCTAGCGTGCCCGTCATGGTGCGATGGCGTACGGGGACGGTGGCGACGCTGCGACGACAGTGGACCGGGGCGGTGGAGCTGGACGTGGACCTGCCCGACGGCACGCGCATGCGGGCGCTGGCCTATCCCGAGCTGGTCGGCACGCCCGAGCCGGGCGACCGGGTGCTGCTCAACGCCGGTGCGCTGCTGATGGGGTTGGGCACCGGCGGGTACGCCCTGGTGGTGGCCCTGCCCGACCGGCTGCCGCCGGACCCGCCGGACGTCGGCGACACCCGCGACGCCGGGCACCTGGTGAAGGCCCGCTACACGCCGTTGCAGCCGATCCTGCTCGGCGTCGACGAGGAGGCGTCGCCGCACCGCGAGGTGCTGGCCGACGCGGATGACCTGGGCGGTCTGCCGGTGGTCACCGCCGACCTGCACTCGGCGCTGCCGGCGATCCTGGCCGGCATCCGGGCCGACGCTCCGCAGGCGCGGGTGGCGTACCTGCTCACCGATGGCGGGGCGTTGCCAGCGTGGTTCTCCCGCACCCTCGCCGGGCTGCGCGCCGAGCTGATCGGCACGATCACCGTCGGGCAGGCCTTCGGCGGCGACCTGGAGGCCACCACCCTGCACGGCGGTCTGCTCGCCGCCCGGTACGTGCTGGGCGCTGACGTGGCCATCGTGGCCCAGGGCCCCGGCAACCTGGGCACCGGCACCCGGTGGGGCTTCTCCGGCGTCGCCGTCGGTGACGCGGTCAACGCGATCGCCACGCTGGGCGGCCGGCCGGTCGGGTCGCTGCGCATCTCCGACGCCGACCCCCGCCCCCGGCACCGGGGCGTGTCGCACCACAGCCTCACGGCGTACGGCCGGGTGGCGCTGGCCCCGGCGGAGCTGGTGGTGCCCGACGACCTGGACCCGGCGCTGGCCGCCGAGGTGGACAAGTCACTGGCACCCCTCACGGACCGGCACCGGATCGTGCGGGTGCCCACCACCGGTCTCGACGCCGCGCTGCGCGCCAGCGCCGTGCCACTGTCCACCATGGGCCGTGGCCTCGACGCCGACCATGCGTACTTCCTGACCGCAGCCGCAGCCGGCCGCCACGCGGTCACCCTGCTCCCCTAGCCCCACCCCACCCCCCACCCCCAGCCCCGTGGATCATGGAGTTGTGGTGCCCGGCCTCTGGCGATTTGCGGCCTTCCTCCCCCACCACAACTCCATGATCGACGCGGGGATGGGTGGGGCGGCGGCGGGGGCGGGGCGGGTCAGACGAGGAAGATCAGGGCTAGCCAGCCGCCCACGATGAGCACCAGGGCCAGGGCCAGCACCCACGTCGGCACGGTGTATTCACCGCGCCGGTTACGGTCGATCTCGGCGCGGATCTTCTCCCGGCGGCGTTCGACCCAGTTCAGCCGCTCGGTGCCGCGCTCGGAGCGGTCGGAAGGTCCAGAAGTCGTCATGGCGCGCCCAGCCTACCGGGCCGCGGAGCCGACCGGGCCGGTCGGCCCCGGCGGACACCACCGCCGGGGCCGACGCACCCGTCACATGCTGGCGATCAGCCGTTCCACCCGCTCGTCGTACGCCCGGAACGGGTCCTTGCAGAGCACGGTGCGCTGCGCCTGGTCGTTGAGCTTCAGGTGCACCCAGTCGACGGTGAAGTCCCGTCGCTTCTCCTGTGCGTGCCGGATGAACTCGCCGCGCAGCCGGGCCCGGGTGGTCTGCGGCGGGGTCTCCTTGGCCTCGAAGATCTCCGGGTCGGTGGCCACCCGGTCGACCTCGCCGCGGCGCTCCAGCAGCCCGTAGAGGCCGCGACCGCGGCGCACGTCGTGGTAGGCCAGATCCATCTGTGCCACCCGGGGGTGCGACAGCGGCAGGTCGTGCTTGCGCTGGTAGCGCTCGATCAGCCGCAGCTTGCTGACCCAGTCGATCTCCCGGGAGACCGGTTCGAGGTCTCCGGTCTCCACCGCGTGCAGCACCCGGCCCCACAGCTCGACGACCCGCTTGGCGGCCTGGTCGCCGCCGCGGCGCTCGACGAACTCGGTGGCCTTGGCCAGGTATTCCTGCTGGATGTCGAGGGCGCTGACCTCCTTGCCGGAGGCCAGCCGCACCTTGCGCCGGCCGGTGATGTCGTGTGACACCTCCCGGATCGCCCGGATCGGGTTCTCCAGGGACAGGTCGCGCATCACCACCCCGGCCTCGATCATCCGCAGCACGAGGTCGGCGGTGCCGACCTTGAGCAGCGTGGTGACCTCGTTCATGTTGGAGTCACCGACGATGACGTGCAGCCGCCGGTAGCGCTCGGCGTCGGCGTGCGGCTCGTCGCGGGTGTTGATGATCGGACGGCTGCGGGTGGTCGCCGAGGAGACGCCCTCCCAGATGTGCTCGGCCCGCTGCGACAGGCAGTAGACCGCGCCGCGCGGGGTTTGCAGGACCTTGCCGGCCCCGCAGATCAACTGCCGGGTGACCAGGAACGGGATGAGTACGTCGGCGAGCCGGCCGAACTCGCCGTGCCGGGAGACCAGGTAGTTCTCGTGGCAGCCGTACGAGTTGCCGGCCGAGTCGGTGTTGTTCTTGAACAGGTAGATCTCACCCGCGATGCCCTCGTCGTGCAGTCGCTTCTCCGCGTCGACGAGCAGGCCCTCCAGGATCCGCTCGCCGGCCCGGTCGTGGGCGACAAGATCGGTCACCGAGTCGCACTCCGGTGTGGCGTACTCCGGATGCGACCCGACGTCCAGGTAGAGCCGGGCCCCATTGCGCAGGAAGACGTTGCTCGACCGACCCCAGGACACCACGCGGCGGAACAGATACCGCGCGACCTCGTCCGGGGACAGCCGCCGCTGCCCGCGATAGGTGCAGGTGACGCCGTACTCGGTCTCGAGGCCGAAGATTCGCCGCTCCATGGTGTGACATTAGCCGCCCGGAGGCCCGGTTCGTCACTGTCAGACCACAGGTCGTGCCCCGACGCGGTCACATACCGGTTGAGTGCGACATTCCGTCCGGCCCGATGCTCGCCACGAACCGCCGGCAGCTGTCGTACTCCGGCAACAGGCCCCGCTCGCGAGCCTGCGCCAGCGTCGGCGCCGCGTCGTCGCGTGCGGACAGCAGCGGAACGTCGGCGGGCCACTCGATGCCCAACTCCTCGTCCAGCGGGTGCACCGCGTGCTCACCGGTCGGGTTGTAGGTGGCCGAGCAGAGGTAGCTCAACGTCGCGTCATCGGTCAGCGCGCAGAACCCGTGCCCCAGCCCCTCGCTGAGGTAGACCGCCCGACGGTCGGTGTCGTCCAGCCGGACGCCCTCCCACCGGCCGAAGGTCGGCGAACCCACGCGCAGGTCCACGATCATGTCGAGAACCGCGCCGCGGACGCAGGTGACGTACTTGGCCTGCCCGGGCGGGACGTCGGCGAAGTGGATGCCGCGCACCACACCACGCGCGGAGACCGACAGGTTGGCCTGGGCCAGCCGCAGCGGGTGCCCCACCGCCTCGGCGAGCTTGTCGAAGCGGTACCACTCCATGAACATGCCGCGCGGGTCGCCGTGCTGCTGGGGGGTGATCTCCCAGGCGCCCTCGATGCTCAGCTCCCGGATCTTCATCGGCCGACCTCCGTGCCGTGCTTCTCGGCCAGCAGGCCGAACAGGTAGTCGCCGTAGCCGCTCTTGGTCAGCGGCTCGGCGAGCGCACGCAGCTGCGCGTCATCGATCAGGCCGGCCCGCCAGGCGACCTCCTCGACACAGCCGATCTTCAGGCCCTGCCGCTCCTCGATCACCCGCACGAACTCGCCCGCCTGCATCATCGAGGCGAACGTGCCGGTGTCCAACCAGGCGGTGCCCCGGTCCAGCACGGTGACGGACAGCTCACCGGTCTCCCGGTACGCCTCGTTGACCGCGGTGATCTCCAGCTCGCCCCGGGCGCTGGGAGTGAGCTTGCCGGCGATGTCGACCACCCGGTTGTCGTAGAAGTACAGGCCGGGCACCGCGTAGCGGGACTTCGGCCGGACCGGCTTCTCCTCGATCGAGCGCACCCGACCGTCGGCGTCGAAGTCCACCACGCCGTACGCCTCAGGGTTGGCCACCGGGTACGCGAACACCCGACCGCCGACCAGGTCACCGTGCGCGGCCAGCTGCCGCCCCAGGCCGACGCCGTGGAAGATGTTGTCGCCGAGGATCAGCGCCACCGAGTCGTCGCCGATGAAGTCCGCGCCCAGCACGAACGCCTGCGCGATGCCCTCCGGGCGGGCCTGCGTGACGTACTCCAGCCGCAACCCGAACTGGCTGCCGTCGCCGAGCAGGCGGCGGAACTGGTCCTGGTCCTCCGGTGTGGTGATCACCAGGATCTCCCGCACCCCGGACATCACGAGGGTGGAGAGGGGGTAGTAGATCATCGGCTTGTCGAAGACCGGCATCAGCTGCTTGGACACTGCCCGGGTGATCGGCCAGAGCCGGGAACCGGTGCCGCCGGCGAGTAGGATTCCGCGCATCGGGGGAGCTTAGCCGCAACCATCGCCGCCGGCATGTCGCCGGTCGCCGCCGACAACCGGCCCACCGCTTCGCGTACACTCCTGGACCCGTGAGGATCCTCGTCACCGGCGGTGCCGGCTTCATCGGTTCGGAGTACGTCCGCATGCTGCTGGGCGTGCCTGGTGGCAGCGCCTCTGGCGTGCCCGCGGTCGAGCCCGTCGGGGTGACCGTGCTCGACAAGCTCACCTACTCGGGCAACCTCGCCAACCTCGACCCGGTGCGCGACGACCCTCGGCTGCGCTTCGTGCAGGGCGACATCTGCGACGCGACAGTGGTCGACGAGGTGGTCGCGGGGCACGACGTGATCGTGCACTTCGCCGCCGAATCGCACGTCGACCGGTCGATCGCCGGCGCCGCGCCGTTCGTCACCACCAACGTGCTCGGCACCCAGACGCTGCTGGACGCCGCGCTCCGGCACGGCACCGGTCGCTTCGTGCACGTCTCCACCGACGAGGTCTACGGCTCGATCGACGAGGGCTCGTGGACGGAGACCTGGCCGCTGGCCCCGAACTCCCCGTACTCGGCCTCGAAGGCCGGCTCCGACCTGCTCGCCCTGTCCTACCACCGCACCCACGGCATGGACGTGGTGGTCACCCGCTGCTCCAACAACTACGGGCCGTACCAGTTCCCGGAGAAGGTCATCCCGCTGTTCGTCAGCAACCTGCTCGACGGCGGCACCGTTCCGCTCTACGGCGACGGCGGCAACATCCGGGACTGGCTGCACGTGCACGACCACTGCCGGGGCATCGCGCTGGTCCAGCAGAAGGGCCGCGCCGGCGAGGTGTACAACATCGGCGGCGGCACCGAGCTGACGAACAAGGAGCTCACCGGCCTCCTCCTCGACGCCTGCGGCGCCGGCTGGGACCGGGTCGTACCGGTCACCGACCGCAAGGGCCACGACCGCCGCTACTCGCTGGACATCACCAAGATCAATCAAGAGCTGGGGTACGCCCCGAGCATCGATCTCACCGACGGCCTGGCGCAGACCGTGCAGTGGTACCGCGACAACCGGGCCTGGTGGGAGCCGTTGAAGGCGGCACCGGCCGCATGATCCGGGTGCTCGTCACCGGCGCCGGCGGGATGCTGGGTCAGGACCTGCTCGCCGAGCTGCGCGCCCAGCCGGGCGTGACGGTGACCGCCGCCATCCGCAGCGACCTCGACATCACCGACGCCACCGCCGTGGCGACCGCCGTCGCCGGACACGACGTGGTGATCAACACCGCGAGCTGGACCGACGTCGACGCCGCCGAACGGCACGAGGCGGCCGCCACCGCGGTCAACGGCACCGGCGTCGCCCACCTGGCGCAGGCCTGCGCCGCCACCGGCGCCCTCCTGGTGCAGATCTCCACCGACTACGTGTTCCCCGGCGACTCCCGCGCCCCGTACGCCGAGGACGCCCCGCCCGCCCCGATCAACGCGTACGGCCGCAGCAAGCTCGTCGGCGAACACGCCGTCGTCCGGCTGCTGCCCGACGCCGGCTACGTGGTCCGCACCGCGTGGCTCTACGGCGCGCACGGGTCCAACTTCGTCGCCACCGTGCTGAGCCTGGCCGAGCAGCACGAGCACCTCGACGTGGTCGACGACCAGCAGGGCCAGCCCACCTGGTCCCGGGCGCTGGCCAGCCAACTCGTCCGGCTGGTGGGTGCCGCGCTCAGCGGCCGGGCCGCGCCGGGCGTCTATCACGGCACCGCCTCCGGCCGAACCACCTGGTACGGCCTCGCCAGATCGGTGTTCGCGCTGCACGGCCTGGACCCCGACCGGATCCGGCCGATCACCAGCGACCGGTCCCCCCGTTCCGCCGCCCGACCGGCGTACAGTGTGCTAGGGCACGGCCGTTGGGCCGCCGCGGGTCTGCCACCCCTTTCGGACTGGCACACCACCCTGGCCGCTGCGTTCGCCTCCGCCGCTCCGCCCGCCCCGTGGAAGGTCGCATGAAGCTCACCCTCGTCACCGGCTTGACCGGCCTGATATTGCTGGCCACGATCGTCGAGCTGCTGCGCCGCCGCCAGCTCCGCGAAAAGTACGGCATGCTCTGGCTCGGCGTCCTGGTGATCGTCATCCCCCTGTCGCTCTTCCCCCGCCTGCTGGACAACGTCGCCGAACTGCTCGGCGTCGCCTCCGGCGTGAGCCTCGTGCTCTTCCTCGGCATCGTCTTCCTGCTGCTGGTCTGCGTGCACCTCAGCTGGGAGGTCAGCCACCTGGAAGAAGAGACCCGCACCCTGGCAGAAGACTTCGCCCTGCTCCGCGCGGAAATCGACGCGGACCGGGCGGCCCGAGACGAACTGGTGCCCACCGATGGTTAACGGCAAGCGGGTCCTGATCATCATTCCGGCGCTCAACGAGTCCGGCTCGATCGCCGAGGTGGTCCAAGAGGTCCGCGGCGAACTGCCCGGCGTCGACGTGCTCGTCGTCGACGACGGCTCCACCGACCGCACCGCAGCGGTCGCCGCCGCAGCCGGCGCGCGGGTCGCCAAACTGCCGTACAACCTCGGCGTCGGCGGCGCCATGCGGCTGGGCTACCGGTACGCCCGCGACCACGACTACGACGTCGCCATCCAGGTCGACGCGGACGGCCAGCACGACCCCCGGTACGTACCGAAGCTCGTCGACCTGCTCGACGAGACCGACCTGGTGATCGGCGCCCGGTTCGCCGGCGAGGGTGACTACAACGTCCGCGGCCCCCGCCGCTGGGCCATGGTCATGCTCTCCGCCGTGCTGTCCCGCGTCGCCCACACCAAGCTCACCGACACGACCTCCGGGTTCCGGGCCGCCAACCGCCGGGTGATCGACATGTTCGCCACCTGGTACCCGGTGGAGTACCTGGGCGACACCGTGGAGACGCTGGTGCACACCGCCCGACGCGGCTACACCATCCGCCAGGTGCCGGTGGCGATGCGCAAGCGGATGGCGGGCACCCCCAGCCACTCCCCCGCCAAGGCCATGATCTATCTCGGCCGCGCCTTCGCCGTCCTCACGTTGGCGCTCATTCGCCGGTGATCCGTCGGCTCCTGAATCTGGTCCCACCGGGCACCGTCGCCGTCGGCGCCGGCCTCGCCCTGCTGGGGTTGGCCTCATACGTCCACCTGGCCGTCGCCGGGCACAGCCTCACCGAGGCGGACTACTCGTCCCTCTCGGTGCTCTGGTCGATCGTCTTCACTCTCGGCATCGGCCTGTTCATGCCCGTGGAGCAGGAGGTCGCCCGGCTCGTCGCCGGGCGGCACAGCCAGGGCCTACCTCCCGGGCCGGTACTGGCCCGGGGGGCCGCCCTGGCCCTCGGCCTGCTCGTCGCCATCGTCGCGCTGATCATCGTCGTCCGGGCGCCGCTCGCCGACCGGCTGTTCGCTGGCGACAGCAGCATGGTCACCGTGCTGATCGGGTCGTTGGTCGCGCTCGCCGTCGCGCACACCACCCGTGGCGTGCTCTCCGGCCTGCAACTGTTCCCCTGGTACGGCACCCAACTCGGTGTCGACGGCGGTCTGCGTATCGTCCTCGTCGCCGTGCTCGGCCTGACCGGGGTCACCTCCCCCGTCTGGTTCGGCGCGGTGCTGATCGTCGCGCCGCTGATCGGCGTGTTGCTCACCGCCCCGCCGGTGCTGCGGGCCATCGGCGGCGGCGCCCCCGTGGCCTGGGCCCCGCTGCTGCGCGGCCTTGGCCTGCTCACCCTGTCCAGCCTGCTCGCCCAGGTCGTCGTCAACATCGGCGTGATCAACGTGAAGGTGCTGGACCCGTCCGACGTGGCCACCGCCGGCGCGCTGCTCTCCGCGCTGGTGCTGGTCCGGATCCCGCTGTTCGTCTTCGCGTCGCTGCAGGCATCGCTGCTGCCCGGTCTCGCCACCACGGCCACCACCGGCGACGTGACCGGTTTCCACAACCTGCTGCGCCGGGCACTCGGCATCGTCACCGCGCTCGGCCTCACCGGCGCCGTGCTCGCCGTGCTGCTCGGCCCCTGGCTGGTGCAGACCCTCTTCGACGCGCCGGACGTCCTCGGCCACGGGGACTTCGCCTGGCTCGCCGCGGCGACCCTCGCCTACCTGTGGGCGATGGTGCTCGGCCAGGGACTGCTCGCCCTCGACCGGCACCGGGCGCAGGCCGCCGCGTGGGCCATCGGCGTGGCCGCGCTGGTCGTCGCCACTCTCGCCCCGGTCGCCACCGCGCTGCGGGTCGAGCTCGGCTACGCCGTCGGCTCCGTCGTGGTCGCCGCCACCATGATCGTCCTGCTGCGCACCCGCAGCGCCGGCTCGGCCCCCGCCCAGGCCCCTCCCCGCGAGGCTGTCACGCCTGGAGTGACCGGAGGGACCTGATCATGGCGCCACCTCGGATCACCGTGGTCATGCTGGCCTACGGCCCCGAGCCGTACCTGGTCGACGCCGCCCGCGCCGTGCTCGCCAGCACCGACGTCACGGTCGACTTGATCGTCGTCGACAACGGCTGCACCGGCGACGGCATCGACACCGTCACGAATCTCCCCGGGGTACGGGTGCTGCGGCCCGAGCACAACACCGGCTACTCCGGCGGCTGCGCCGTCGGCGCCGCCGAGGCCACCGGCGACTGGCTCGCCTTCGTCAACTCCGACGCGATCGTCGCGCCCGACGCCCTCGCCAAGACCACCGCCGTGGCCGCCGAGGAGGGCGTCGGCGCCGCCATGGCGTCCATCCGCCTCGCCGACCGACCCGACCTGATCAACACCGCCGGCAACCCCCTGCACTTCGCCGGCCTCTCCTGGGCCGGCGGCAACGGCGAACCCGCAACCGCCCACGCTCACCGGCGCTCCGTGCCATCGCTGAGCGGCTGCTGCTTCGTCATCGACCGGCGCCTCTGGCGCGAGCTCGGCGGCTTCGCCAGCGAGTACTTCGCCTACCACGAGGACACCGAGCTGAGCCTGCGGCTGCGCCAGCGCGGCCTGCGTCTGGAGTACGTGCCGGACGCCGTGGTGCGTCACCACTACGAGTTCTCCCGCAACGCGCTCAAGTTCTACCTGCTCGAACGCAACCGGCTGGTCACCCTGCTCACCACGTACCAGACGCGCACCCTGGTGGTGCTCGCCCCCGCCCTGCTGCTCACCGAGGCCGCGATGCTCGCCAAGGCGCTGACCGGCGGCTGGGCCCGACACAAGATCCGCGGGTGGCGCTGGCTGTGGCAGCACCGGGGCTGGCTGCGTACCCGCCGCCGGCAGCTCCAGGCCGAACGCCGAGTGCCCGACGGCGTCATCGCCGAGCTGATGACCGGCCGGCTCGCTCCCACCAACGTCGCCGCCTCTGGCCTGGGCGTCTTCAACATGCTGGCCGGGAGCTACTGGGCACTCGCCAAGCCACTGCTCAAGCGCCACTGACCGCCCGCAGCTCGGTGGTTGGCCTCGCCCACCCGGATACGCCGGCGCCCACGTGCTGGACATGCTGCGGCGGGCAGCCAGGAACTCATGCCGCCCGCCGCGTTGGCCGGTGTTACTTGCCGTCCGCCGGCTTGTCCTCCAGGTCGGCGGACCCCGCCGACGTCGTCGGCTTGTGCGACTCCGTCGCCGGCGCTGTCGGCGTGTCCGGGCCACCCGCCGACGCGGGCTGTTCGGCAGCCGCGACATCGCCGTCCAGCAACGCGGTCAGCGCCGCGCCGGTGATCCGACGGAACGTCCGCCCAACCCGGTGGCGGTCCAGCACCGCCACCTCCAACTGGTTGGCGGCGATCGTCCGGGCGGCGCCGCCCTCACCACCAACCGTGCTCAACGCCTGCACCGCCACCCGGGCCGCCTCGGCGAGGGACATGTCCGCCCGGTGCTGCGCCTTCAGCACGCCGGTGATCGCCTCGGCCTGGCCACCCATGGCCATTCGCCCCGGCTCGTCGTTGACCGAGCCGTCGTACGTCAACCGGTACAGCTCGTCCTCGTCGGCAGTGGCCCCGACCTCCGCCACGCAGATCTCCACCTCGAACGGCTTCGACTGCTCGGTGAAGATGGCACCGAGCGTCTGCGCGAACGCGTTGGCCAGGGCCCGGCCGGTGACATCACGGCGGTCGTAGCTGAGCCCGTTCAGGTCGGCCATGCGCACCCCGGCCCGGCGCAGATTCTCGAACTCGTTGTATCGGCCGACCGCGGCGAAGCCGATCCGGTCGTAGATCTCGCTGACCTTGTGCAGGGCGCTGGAGAGGTTCTCCGCGACGAAGAGCACCCCGCCGGAGTAGCTGAGGACCACCGCGCTGCGACCCCGAGCGATGCCCTTGCGGGCCAACTCGGAGCGGTCGCGCATGATCTGTTCGGGCGAGGCGTAGAACTGCATGGCCACGGCGGCGGTTCTCCTTACGGCGCGGTGCTGACGACTGCTGACTGGTGGGGGTGGACGGGGCTCAACCGCCCGGGTTCTCCATCCGGCCGGCGACCACGCCCTCGGCGATCGCCGCCGTCTCGGCGTCGGTCAGCCGGCGGGTGCCCTCGGCGGTAGCGGTCATCACCACCGGATAGATCCGGCGGGTCAGATCCGGTCCGCCGGTCGCGGTGTCGTCATCGGCCGCGTCGTAGAGCGCCTCGACTGCGAGCCGGGTCGCGTCATCGACCGACAGACCAGCCCGGAAGCGCTTCTTCAGCGCCGACTTCGCGAAGAGCGAGCCGGAGCCGATCGCGTCGTAACCGGTCTCCTCGTACGGACCACCGGTCACGTCGAAGCTGAAGATCCGACCGGCCCTCGCCGGGTCGGTGGCAGCCAGGTCGAAGCCGGCGAAGAGCGGCACCACGGCGAGCCCCTGCATGGCCGCGCCCAGGTTGCCCCGGATCATCGAGGCCAACCGGTTGGCCTTGCCGTCGAGCGAGAGCATCGCGCCCTCGATCTTCTCGTAGTGCTCCAACTCCACCTGGAACAGTCGCATCAGCTCGATCCCGATGCCCGCGGTGCCCGCGATGCCGACCAGCGAGTACGCGTCGGCGGGGTGCACCTTCTCGATGTCGCGCTGGGCGATCAGGTTGCCCATGGTCGCCCGTCGGTCGCCGGCCATCACCACGCCCTCCGCGGCCGCGATGGCCACGATGGTCGTCGCGTGTGGTGCCAGGTCGGCGGCCATGCCCGGCGGCAGCGGTCGTCGGCCGGGCAGCATCTCGGGGGCCACCCGGCTCAGAAACGTGGTGAAGGAGGACGTCCCCGCGTTGGTGAACACATCTGGTAGACGCCCGGATGGATCAAAGCCCGCTGCCACGTGGTTCCTCTCAGGTACGTGATCGCCCTGGCCAGCCTCATGGGACTGTCACGGAACTGGCCAAGACCACCGTTGCAGTTGAAGCAGAGTATCCCGCGCGCCCATCCGGTGCGATGATCGTGGTCCAGATATTGCGGGTCGGCGCCGCCACAGATCACGCAGACCCCGCCCTGCTCGGCCAGGAGCTCCGGAAACTCCTTCTCCCCCGCCGCCGCCGGTGGTGCTCGCGGAACCCGCCATGCAGACGGAGCGTGCTCTCCCTGCCCATTTCGTTGCGGCAAGGCTTGCAGTATCGGCCGTAACCTCCACGGCCGGAGCCGTTCCGCGGAAAGTCGGCAAGGGGCTTGGTGGCACCACAGCCCGGGCATCGCCGGTGGCCATCCGGTGCGGCGTCCGGCCGCGTGCTGGTGCCACAGAACTGATCGAGGGGCAGCCACTCGCCGCAGTCGCGACAGCGGCGGTGGCCGTCTCGATCATCGAGAGGACGAGCATGTCTGATTTATGCAGGCATGCTCTATTCGCCCCCTTTTTGCACGTATCCCCTCACGAATTCCTCTGCGTTCTCTTCGAGGACGGAGTCAATCTCGTCGAGGAGGTCGTCGACGTCCTCGGTGATCTCGGCGTGCCGCTCAGCCACCTCAGGGTTGGCCTCGGTGGTGACGTCCTCGATTTCCTCGCCCTGACGGGACTTGCCGGACTGCGACTGGCCGCCGCTGTCATGAGTGGCCATTGCTGCCTCCTCCACGATCGTCTGCGATGAACTTACCTCGCGCGGGCGACGAAAAGCCCGCCGCGCGCCGGCCTGCGGCACACGACGGGCATCCGGACGCGTGTTCAGCGCCCGGTCAACGTCTCCAGCAGGTCCTTGGCACTGGCGCAGCGGTCGAACAGTGCTCCGACGTGCGCGCGAGTGCCGCGCTCCGGCTCCATCATCGGCACCCGGACCAGCGACTCCCGACCCACGTCGAAGATCACCGAATCCCAGCTCGCGGCAACGACCTCGGACGCGTACTGGGCCAGGCAGCGGCCGCGGAAGTAGGCCCGAGTGTCCTCCGGCGGCTCGGTCATCGCGGTGCGGCTCTCCTCGTCGGTGAGCAGCGTCTTCATCGCCCCCCGGGCGACCAGGCGGTGGTAGAGACCCTTCTCCGGCCGGACGTCGGAATACTGCAGGTCGACCAGTTGGAGCTTGTGCGAGCCCCAGCCGAGCTTCTCACGCTCCCGGTAGCCCTCAAGCAGCCGCAGCTTGGCCACCCAGTCCAACTCGTCGGCGCAGAGCATCGGATCACGGCCGAGCCGGTCCAGTACGCTCTCCCAACGGTCGAGCACGTCGACGGTCTGCTCGTCGACGTCGGTGCCGTACCGGTCGTCGACAAAGGACCGCACCCGCTCCAGGTACGCCCATTGCAGGTCCAGTGCGGTGAGGCGGCGACCGTCGCGCAGTCGCATGCGGTGCGACAGGCTGGGGTCGTGGCTGACCGCGCGCAGCTCGCTGACCGGGTCAGCGATGCCGAGGTCGGCGCCGAGCGCCTTCTCCTCGATCATGGTGAGGATCAGCGCGGTGGTGCCGACCTTGAGGTACGTGGAGATTTCGGAGAGGTTGGCGTCACCGATGATGACGTGCAGCCGGCGGTACTTGTCGGCGTCGGCGTGCGGCTCGTCGCGGGTGTTGATGATCGGCCGCTTGAGCGTGGTCTCCAGGCCCACCTCGACCTCGAAGAAGTCGGCGCGCTGGGAGATCTGGAAGCCGTTCTGCCCGCCGTCCTGGCCGATGCCGACCCGGCCGGCGCCGCAGACGATCTGGCGGGTGACGAAGAACGGCGTCAGGTACGCCACGATGTCGGCGAACGGGGTCTGCCGGCGCATCAGGTAGTTCTCGTGAGCGCCGTAGCTGGCGCCCTTGTTGTCGGTGTTGTTCTTGTAGAGGTGGATCGGCTGGCTGCCCGGGATCGTGGCGGCCCGGCGGGACGCCTCGGCCATCACCCGCTCGCCGGCCTTGTCCCAGCGCACCACGTCCCGGGGGGTGGTGACCTCCGGGGTGGAGTATTCGGGGTGGGCGTGGTCGACGTAGAGCCGTGCACCGTTGGTGAGTATCACGTTGGCGAGGCCCAGGTCCTCGTCGGCCAACGCCTCCGCCGGGTCGTAGGCGGCTCCGGAGTAGGTGAAGCCGCGCGCGTCGCGCAGCGGCGACTCTTCCTCGTAGTCCCAGCGGGCTCGCCCGCCCCGGTTGAGTTCTGGGCGTGCGCCATAGGCGTTGACCACCTGCGATGAGGTGACCATCGGGTTGGCTCCGGCCTGCCCGGGCACGGAGATGCCGTACTCGATTTCGGTGCCCATGATCCGACGTACCGTCATGCGACCACTCGCTTCGCTCGCCCACGGAGCCGGCGTGCCCGCCGCTCACACCATCGAGACTAGTCTGCGCGGTGGCCCACCGCCCGTCGCTGTCGGTCGGCGCGGCGTGACTACCGGGCTTTGGCGGGTTTGAGTGGCACCACGGTCAGGCCCGCCCGGAGGGGCGGGTGCACCGTGCGGATCCCGTCGATGGCCTGCTGGGCGGCAGGGTCGGCCACGGCGGGCTGGGCCACGACGCGGGATCGCCTCGGGCCGGGCGGGCCCGCCGAAGACAGCGACGGTAGATGTGCCGGGCCGGACCACCGGGGAGAGCAGCGACGCGGCGAAACGCACGCAGCGGCGGCACCGGACAGGTCCGGTGCCGCCGCTGGCGGTCAGAGGTACTGGCCGGTGTTGCTGGCGGTCTCGATCGCGCGGCCGGCCTCGGCGCCCTTGCCCCCGGAGACGAGCGTGCGGATGTAGACGATCCGCTCGCCCTTCTTGCCGGAGATGCGCGCCCAGTCGTCGGGGTTGGTGGTGTTGGGGAGGTCCTCGTTCTCGCGGAACTCGTCGACGCAGGCGTCGAGCAGGTGCTGCAGGCGCAGCCCCTTGCGGCCGGAGGTGAGGAACTCCTTGATGGCCATCTTCTTGCTCCGGTCGACGATGTTCTGGATCATCGCGCCGGAGTTGAAGTCCTTGAAGTAGAGCACTTCCTTGTCACCGTTGGCGTAGGTGACCTCAAGGAAGCGGTTCTCCTCGGTTTCGGAATACATCCGCAGCACCACGGCGTCGATCATTGCCGCGACGGTGGCCTGGGGGTCGGTCCCGTGCTCGGCCAGGTCGTCCGGGTGCAGGGGCAGCCCGGCGAGGATGTATTTCGAGAAGATGTCCTTGGCCGCTTCGGCGTCCGGTCGCTCGATCTTGATTTTCACGTCGAGCCGACCGGGACGCAGGATCGCCGGGTCGATCATGTCTTCCCGGTTGGAGGCGCCGATGACGATGACGTTCTCCAGCCCCTCCACGCCGTCGATCTCGCTGAGCAGCTGCGGGACGATGGTGTTCTCCACGTCGGAGGAGACACCGGAGCCGCGGGTCCGGAAGATCGAGTCCATCTCGTCGAAGAACACGATCACCGGGGTGCCCTCGCCGGCCTTCTCCCGTGCTCGCTGGAAGATCAGCCGGATGTGCCGCTCGGTCTCGCCGACGTACTTGTTGAGCAGCTCGGGGCCCTTGATGTTGAGGAAGAAGCTGGTGTGCTTCTCCTTGCCCTGCCGTTCGGCGATCTTCTTGGCCAGCGAGTTGGCCACCGCCTTGGCGATGAGCGTCTTGCCGCAGCCGGGCGGGCCGTAGAGCAGGATGCCCTTGGGCGGGCGGAGCTGGTGCTCACGGAACAGGTCCGCGTGCAGGAAGGGCAGCTCCACCGCGTCGCGGATCTGCTCGATCTGCGACTGGAGGCCACCGATGTCGCCGTAGTCGACGTCGGGCACCTCCTCCAGGACCAGCTCCTCGACCTCGCTCTTCGGGATCCGCTCGTACGCGTACGCCGAGCGGGGCTCGATCATGAGCGAGTCGCCGGCTCGGATCGCCGAGCCGATGAGCGTCTCGGCGAGGTGCACGATGCGCTCCTCGTCGGAGTGGGAGACCACCAGCGCCCGGTCACCCGGCCCGCCGTCTGGCCCCTCCAGGATCTCCTTGAGCATTACCACCTCGCCGACCCGCTCGTAGCCGAACGCGTCGACGATGTTGAGTGCGTCGTTGAGCAGGACCTCCTGGCCGCGGCGCAGGTCACCCACGTCCAGCGAGGGCGAGACCGAGACCCGTAGCTTGCGGCCGCCGGTGAAGACATCCACCGTGCCATCGTCGTGCTTGGCGAGGAAGACACCGTAGCCACTCGGCGGTTGCGCGAGGCGGTCGATCTCCTCTTTGAGCGTCACGATCTGCGTGCGAGCCTCCTTGAGGGTGCTCACCAGCCGGTCGTTGTTCTCGGTCAGCCGCGCCAACTGTGCCTGGGTGGCCGCCAGCCGCTCTTCGAGCTGACGGACGTGTCGGGGGCTTTCGGTCAACTTGCGCCGCACCAGGGCGAGTTCCTCCTGCAGGAACGCGACCTGCGTGGAGAGATCGTGGGCTTCCTTCTCCCACCGTGCGGCGCGCGAGTCCGCGTCGTCGCTGCGTGCCACGTCCCACCTCCCCGGGGGGCTTGAACGTTCTGCCCTAACACTAGCCGCTATGAGGCCGATTCGGTCCCACGCAACACCCTCGTCACCGAACCTTGATCGCCAAGGGTGGCCTGACGGGCCGGTACCGGCGTTCAGGTACCGTCGAAGCGTAGGACGCGAGAACATGGGGGGTGCACCAGTGGCCGAGGTCGCGACTGACCAGCTGCAGGTCTGGGTGGACCAGGATCTCTGCACGGGCGATGGGCTCTGCGTGCAGTACGCGCCGGAGGTGTTCGAGTTCGACATCGACGGCCTGGCATACGTCAAGGGCGCCGACGGTGAGCTGCTGATGGCACCGGGCAGCCGG
This sequence comes from Micromonospora sp. NPDC005413, assembly GCF_040606435.1. Lineage (NCBI taxonomy): Bacteria > Bacillati > Actinomycetota > Actinomycetes > Micromonosporales > Micromonosporaceae > Micromonospora > Micromonospora sp. NPDC005413. Next base: position 18,339 of record NZ_JBEXEV010000041.1, on the reverse strand, counting down.
GTCGACGTGCCCGAGCACCTGCGACTCGAAGTGATCGACTCCGCGAAGGAGTGCCCGGGCGACTGCATCCACGTGGTGCGCGGCGACGGCGTCGAGGTCGCCGGCCCGGACGCCGAGGACGACTGAACCACCCGCCGGCCGGGCCGCGCGGCCCGGCCGGACCCGAGAGGGGTACGCCTCAGAGCATCGGACGGCCGACCACCGAGGCGACCAGCCGCGCGAATTCCTCCAGCCGGGCGATCTGCCCAGCCCCGCCGTCGTCGAGGGTCTTGCCGAAGCGCAGCGCGTCGTGCCGTGGCGTGCCGACCATCTCCTCGCTCGGCGGCGCCTCGTCCAACGAGGTGAGCAGCAGGTAGACGTCGATGCTGTCGACCCGGATCTCACCGCTGTCGGAGCGGTTGAGCCGCCGCCGGCAGCCGACCTCGGTGACGGTGGAGACCGGCACCACCCGCAGCGACGAGGTCATCGAGCCCGGCGGGCCCTCCTCCGGCGGCACGTCCTCGCCGTGCCAGAGGATCAGCCGGCTGCCGTCGCAGACGACGACCTCCTGCCACACGCCGTTGACCTCGTTGACGAAGCGTTCGAGGGTGAAGCCGAGCACCGACGCGCCGCGCAGCACGCCGCCGAGCGCCTCCAGGGCGACGTCCGGGTCGCGCAGGTAGGCCCGCGCCGCCGACTCCAGGTCCTGGTAGGGCGACCAGTCGGGAAAGACCGCGGGGAGGTCACCGCCGCCATAGCCCGGTCGGCTCATGCCAGCGCCTCCCCCTGCTCGGCGGTGCCGACGCCCAGCTCATTGGTCACGGCCGGTCCATCTCCCCCGTACCGTTGGGTTGCGCGCCTGCCGCCTGGGCGGCGGCGGCCTGTCGGGCCGCCTCCGCCTCGCGCAGGTCCTGGCGGCGCTGCACGTACGCCTCGGTGCCCTTGCTGGGCTTGCGGCGACGCGGTGGCGCGGTGACCCCGGGGGCCAGCTTGCGCGCGGACACCAGGAACGCGGTGTGCGCGATCATCCGGTGATCCGGCCGGACGGCGAGGCCCTCGGCGTGCCAGTCGCGCACCATGGACTCCCAGGCCCGCGGCTCGGTCCAGCCGCCGCGCTCGCGCAGCGCCTCCACCAGCTCGGAGAGCTGCGGCGTGGTGGCGACGTAGCCGATGAACACCCCGCCGGGCACCAGCGCCCGCTCGACCATGTCGAGGGTCTCCCAGGGGGTCAGCATGTCCAGGATGATCCGGTCGAAGCCGGTCTCCTGGCACTGCGCGACGTCACCGACGTGCAGGTTCCACGACGGGTGCGGCCCGTTGAAGAACGCCTCGACGTTGCGCTTGGCGATCTGCGCGAAGTCGTCGCGCAGCTCGAACGAGTGCAGCTCGCCCTCCGTGCCGACGGCGCGCAGCAGGGAGCAGCTCAGCGCGCCGGAGCCGGCGCCGGCCTCGAGGACCTTCGCGCCGGGGAAGATGTCGCCCATCGCGACGATCTGCGCCGAGTCCTTCGGGTAGATCACCTGAGCGCCGCGCGGCATGGACAGCACGTAGTCCGACAGGAGCGGCCGCAGGGCCAGGAACGCGGTGCCGCCGCCGGAGGTGGTCACCACGCTGCCGTCGGGGAGCCCGATCAGCGTGTCGTGCGCCAGGATGCCGCGGTGGGTGTGGAACTCCTTGCCCGGCTCCAGCGTCACGGTGTGCATCCGCCCCTTGGGGTCGGTCAGCTGGACCCGGTCGCCGGGCCGGAACGGCCCACGGTGCACGGGTGTCAGCACCGGGGTGGCGGGGTCGGCCGGGACGGTGGAGGGAGTTGCGGTCACGGTGTCATCTTCCGGTTGGGTTCGAGGAGCTGGGCCAGGTCCGCGATGTGCAGAATGCCGACGACATCTTCGCCTGACGTCACCACGTACTGCGCGCCCGGGTGGGTCTGTACGGCCTCCATCACCCGCTCGCCGTCCAGCCCGACCGGCAGCGTGGGAAGTGTGCCCAGCGACCGGGCCACGGCGTCCACCGCCAGCCACGGTTGGCGTTCGACGGGCACCGCCCCGGCGGCGGCCGGGTCGACCAGCGCCACCGGCCGGCCGGTGGAGTCGGTGACCAGCAGGGCGGAGCCGGGCCGCCCGCCCTCGGCGCGTCGGCGCTGGGCCTCGGCCAGGGGCGTACCGGTGGCCACCGGCCAGACCGGCCGGGCCAGCCGGGCCAGGTCGATCAACGGGAAGCGGCGGCTGACCCGGGCGGCCCGGATCGACTGCCCGGCGCCGCGCCAGAGGGTGACGGCGACCAGCAGCATCAGCGGCAGCGCCAACGGCGCCAGGTAGTCGGCGAGGGTGAGGAGCAGGACCAGGGCTGCGGTGCCGACGGCGACGACGCGGCCGGCCCAGCCGGCGACCTCGGTGCCGAGGTGCCGGTCACGGGTCAACCCCCACACGGCTGCGCGCAACGCCCGGCCGCCGTCCAGGGGCAGCCCGGGCAGGCTGTTGAACAGCGCGACGATGACGTTGCTGAGCGCGAGCTGGAAGGCGAGTTGGTGGGCCACGGTCTGTTCGGGCAGGGCGAGCGTGGCGGCGACCGCGAGGACGCCGAGCACCGCGGAGACCGCCGGGCCGGCCAGCGAGACCAGCAGGTCGACGCGGGGCGACGGGGCGTCCCGGTCCATCTCGGTGTAGCCCCCGAGCAGTTCCAGGGTGATTCCGCGCACACCAATGCCGTACCGCCGGGCGGTGAGGGCATGGCCCAGCTCGTGCAGCAGCACCGAGCCGAGCAGCGACACCACGAAGCCGAAGCCGATCAGGTAGCCGCCGATCTGCGACAGGTCCAGCTGCCGGCGGGCGAACTCGGAGTACAACACGGCGATGAGCACCGCGAGCAGGACCATGGAACCGTTGAGGTGCAGCGGCACCCCGAACACCCGGCCGACGTTCAGGCCGAGACGCCGGTCGGGTCGGCGCGGCGGCCGGGATGTCTGCTCCATCGGCACGATGCTACGGACCGTCGCTGTGCGGGGCGGGCGGCGGTCGGTGTCACACCGGTGCCCTAACCTTTGCCGACATGACGGCGGAATCGGTCACCACCTCCCAACCCTCCTCCCCGGCGCAGGCGCCGCCGACGGTGCGGGCCTCGCTGTCCCCGTCACGCGCGGCGGATTTCAAGACCTGCCCGTTGCTCTACCGGTTCCGCAGCATCGACCGGCTACCCGAACGCACCACCGTCGAGCAGGCCCGGGGCACGCTGGTGCACGCGGTGCTGGAGCGCCTGTTCGACCTGCCCGCGCAGGGCCGCACGCCAGCGGCCGCCGGCGATCTGGTGGCGCCACAGTGGGACCGGCTGGTCACCGAGCAGCCGGAGCTGGCCGGGCTCTTCGACGGCGCGGAGCCGGCCGGCCCGGTGGAGTTCCTGCGGTCCGCCGCCGGGCTGCTGGAGGGCTACTTCGCCGTGGAGGACCCGACCCGGCTGGAGCCGGCAGAACGGGAGAGCCTGATCTCGGCGGTGGTCGACGAGGAGTTGCTGATCCGGGGCTACCTCGATCGGCTGGACGTCGCTCCGGACGGCGCGCTGCGGGTGGTCGACTACAAGACCGGTGGCGCCCCACGGGAGGCGTTCGAAGCGCGAGCGCTGTTCCAGCTGAAGTTCTACGCGCTGGTGCTGTGGCGCACCCGGGGGGTGGTGCCAAAGGTGCTGCGGCTGCTCTACCTGCGCGACGCCGAAGTGTTGGATTACACGCCGGACGCCGACGAGCTGGTCCGCTTCGAGCGCACGGTGGTCGCGCTGTGGCGGGCGATCGAGCAGGCCACCGCCCGGCAGGATTTCCGGCCCCGGCCGAGCCGGCTCTGCGACTGGTGCAGCCACCAGGCCCTGTGCCCCACCTTCGGCGGCACCCCGCCGCCGTTCCCGGTCGCGGCGGCGAACGCCGATCCGCTGCGTGACTCCCGATCCGCTCCGGTGGCCCCGGGCGCCGACGAGTGACGGCTGGCCCCGGGCGCCGACGAGTGACAGCCTTTGGGCGGCGCTCACGCCCGGCGCGGTGAGGGCGGCCCGGCCCCGACGGCCTTGACCGCTCACGCCGGCCGCGGGAGCGTGCCCCACGCCGACGCCACACAACCCGACCGAAGCTGTCCCGCGCCGGTCGGGACAGGGCGACGGGCCGGCCTCTACCGTGGTCCGCGACGCACCGGCCTGGGTGCGCGAGGATGACCGGTGCGGCAGCACGGCGTCGGCGCGGGGACGGGAGACGAGATGACCGATCGGGTGGCCTCGGCGCGGCCGGTACGGATCCTGCTCGCCGACGACCAACCGCTGCTGCGTACCGGCTTCCGGATGGTGCTGGGCACCGAGGGCGACCTGGACGTGGTGGCGGAGGCCGGTGACGGCCTGGAGGCGGTGGAGCTGTCCCGCCGGCTGCTGCCCGACGTCGTTCTGATGGACATCCGGATGCCCCGGATGGACGGGGTGGCCGCGACCCGGGCGATCGTCGACGCCCGCCTGCCGGTGCGGGTGCTGGTGTTGACCACGTTCGACCTGGACGAGTACGTGGTGGGCGCGTTGCGCGCCGGGGCCAGCGGGTTCCTGGCCAAGGACGTGCCGGCCGAGGAGTTGATCACCGCGATCCGCACGGTGGCCGGCGGCGACGCGGTGGTGGCGCCCCGGATCCTGCGGCGACTGCTGGACCGCTTCGCCGAGTTGCTGCCCGACCCGTCGGCGACCCCGTCGGCGGCGCTCAACGGGCTCACCGACCGGGAACGTGAGGTGCTGGTGCAGGTCGCCAGAGGGCTGTCCAACGCCGAGATCGCGGCGGTGCTGTCGGTCAGCGAGACCACCATCAAGACTCACGTCGGGCACGTGCTGACCAAGCTGCGGCTGCGCGACCGGGTGCAGGCGGTGGTGCTGGCGTACGAGTCGGGGCTGGTCCGTCCCCGGGCGTAGCCTCCGCCGGTCCGGATACCTCCCACGGCGTACTCGAAGATCCCTCCGTGGGGGGACGGCTGCCGTTGCCGTCGTCACCTACCGTGACCGGAGATGGCTTGGCGCGGTTGACCCTCTCGTGGGGTCAGCTCCTAGCGTCGGGTCCGGCAGCGTTTCGCCGGTCGAGAAAACAGGTCGACCGGCAGTCGGGTCAGGGGCAACCCTGACCCGGCATCGGGGTGCACCCGCAGCGGGAAATCCGCGCCGGGTCCCCCCGTGGGCGGACGGGTCGGGCGCGTGCAGCGCCGATGATGGGAACAGTCGCGCCGGACCATCGGGGGGCGGCGCGTATTGGCAGAGACGGAAGAGGTAGATGACGTGACCGCGACGGTAGGCCAGCAGGCGCAGGCCGCGGCCCGGGCGAACGACGTGTGGAAGGTGTACGGCAGCGGCGAGGCGCAGGTCATCGCGCTGCGGGGGGTCAGCGCGGAGTTCGAACGCGGTCGCTTCACCGCGATCATGGGGCCGTCCGGTTCCGGCAAGTCGACGCTGATGCACTGCCTGGCCGGCCTGGATTCGGTGACCCGGGGCACGGTGGCGATCGGTGAGACGACAGTCACAGGGCTGGGCGACGCGGGGCTGACGAAGCTGCGCCGCGACAAGGTCGGCTTCATCTTCCAGCAGTTCAACCTGCTGCCCACGCTGACCGCCAAGGAAAATATCCTGCTGCCGCTGTCGATCGCCGGCCGCAAGCCCGACCCGGCCTGGTACGACACGGTGATCGACACGGTCGGCCTGCGGGACCGGTTGGACCACCGGCCGGCGCAGCTCTCCGGCGGGCAGCAGCAGCGGGTGGCGTGCGCCCGGGCGCTGGTTTCCCGCCCCGAGGTGATCTTCGCGGACGAGCCGACCGGCAACCTGGACTCGCGCTCCGGCGCGGAGGTGCTCAAGTTCCTGCGCGATTCGGTGCGGGAGCACGGCCAGACCATCGTGATGGTCACCCACGATCCGACCGCCGCCGCGTACGCCGACCGGGTGGTCTTCCTGGCCGACGGTGAGATCGTCTCGGAGCTGATCGAGCCGACCGCCGAGACGGTGCTGGACACCATGAAGAAGCTGGACACTGCGGCCGAGGTGGGCAACTGATGTTCCGCGCGACGATGAAGAGTCTGCTGGCCCGTAAGGTCCGGCTGATCCTGTCCGGGCTGGCGGTGGTGCTCGGGGTCATGTTCGTCTCCGGTGCCTTCGTGCTCACCGACACGCTGGGCCGCTCCTTCGACTCGGTCTTCGCCGACGGCTTCTCCGAGATCGACGTGAACGTCGCGGCGAAGCCGAAGGTGGAGATCAACGAGATGGAGGGCGAGCAGACCGCCGCCGCGTTGCCGGCCGCCATGGTGGACCGGGTCAAGCAGGTGCCGGGGGCGGCCTCGGCGACGGGCGTCGTCAACGCCGACGGCGCCCGGGTGATCGGCAGCAACGGCAAGGTCGTCACGTCGTTCGGTCCGCCGCAGTTGGGCGAGAACTGGACCGGCGAGAGTGAGCTGCTGCAACTGCGCGAGGGGCGTGCGCCGCAGGCCGAGGACGAGATCGTCATCAACAAGGCGCTGGCCACGGCGGCGAAGGTGCAGGTCGGCCAGAAGGTCGGCGTACTCACCGCGTTCGAGTCGAAGAAGCGGGACTTCACCCTGGTCGGCGTGTTCGGCTACAGCGGTGACCGGGACTCGATCGGCGGGGTCAACGAGGTCTTCTTCACCACGCCGGTGGCGCAGCGGCTGATGCTGGGCGAACAGGACGTGTTCAGCAGCATCACCGTGCAGGCCGCCGGTGGGGTCTCCGACGAGACGCTGCGCGACGACGTGGCCCGCACCCTGGGCCCGGACTACGAGGTGAAGACCGGCAAGCAGGTGGCCGCGGACGCCTCGGCCAGCCTGAAGGAGGGCCTGTCCTTCTTCAACAAGATTCTGCTCGGTTTCGCCGCGGTGGCGTTGCTGGTGGGCACGTTCCTGATCCTCAACACCTTCTCGATCATCGTGGCGCAGCGGACCCGGGAGTTGGCGCTGATGCGTGCCATCGGGGCCAGCGGCCGGCAGATCATCGGTTCGGTGGTGCTGGAGGCGATCGCGGTCGGGTTGATCGCGTCGGTGCTCGGCCTGGCGGCCGGCATCGGGGTGGGCGCCCTGCTGGCGTTCCTCTTCGGCAAGTTGGCCGGTGGGCTCACCCTGGCCGGGATCGGTGTGCCGGCGGCCGCGGTGATCGGGTCGTTCGCCGTCGGTCTGGTGATCACCGTGGTGGCGGCGTTGCTGCCGGCGCTGCGGGCATCCCGCATCCCGCCGATCGCGGCCATGCAGGACGTGGCCACGCCGGACCGGCCGTTGACCAAGGTCACCGTGGCCGGGTCGCTGGTCACCGGTGTCGGCGCGGTGCTGCTCTTCCTCGGGCTCAGCGGCAACGCCGGCGGTCAGACGCTGTCGACCATCCTCGGCGGGGTGTTGTTCGCCTTCATCGGCGTGGCGTTGCTGACCCCGCTGATCAGCCGGCCGGTGGTGAGCCTGCTCGGCGCGATCTTCTCCTGGTCGGTGCCGGGCAAGCTGGGCCGGCTCAACTCCGGGCGCAACCCTCGCCGTACCGCGATCACCGCCGCCGCGCTGATGGTCGGCATCGCGCTGGTCACCGGCGTCACGGTGATCCTCGACTCGGCCAAGGGCAGCATCAGCGCGCTCGCCCAGGACACCATCAAGGCCGAGTTGGTGATCGCCGGGCAGCAGAGTGGCCCGCGTCCGCCGACCTTCGACCCGGGTGTGCTGGACCAGGCCAAGGCCCTGCCCGGTGTGCGGATGGTCGACGGCGAGTACGGCGACATGGCGAGGATCGACGGCGAAGCCACCTGGGTGGCGGCCAGCAGCGACGTCGCGTCGCTGCGGCAGATCTTCGGCGCGAAGGCCACCGCAGGTGACATCGATCGGCTCGGGCCGACGCAGATGCTGGCCAGCTCGGACACGGCCACATCCCGTGGCTGGTCGCTGGGCTCGACGGTGAAGGTGCAGCTGACCCGGGGCGAGGAGCGCACGTTCACGATCAGCGGCATCTACGAGTCGTCCCAGCTGACCAATCCTGTGACGTTGCCGGTGACGGCGGCGAAGGACTTCGCCATCCCGCAGCCCATCCAGGGCTTCATCCAACTGGCCCCCGGAGCCCGGGTAGCCGACGTGCAGCCGCAGGTGGAGACGTTGCTCGCGGACAGCCCCGAGGTGTCGGTGGCCGACCGGGAGGCGTTCATCGAGCAGCAGATGAGTTCGCTCGACGGGCTGCTCACGATGATCCAGATCCTGCTCGCGTTGGCCATCGTGATCGCCGTGCTCGGCATCATCAACACCCTGGCGCTGTCGGTGCTGGAGCGGACCCGCGAGTTGGGTCTGCTGCGGGCGATCGGCCTGCGCCGGTCGCAGACCATGGGCATGATCACCGTGGAGGCGGTGGTGATCTCCGTGTTCGGCGCGCTGCTCGGCGTGGTGGTGGGCACCGGCCTCGGTGCCGCGGTGGTCGAGGCACTCAAGGACGAGGGGATCACCGACCTGGTCCTGCCCTGGGGGCAGATGGGTGTCTTCCTCGGTCTCGCCGCGATCATCGGCGTGGTCGCCGCGGTGCTCCCGGCCATCCGGGCGGCTCGGATCAACGTCCTGGGCGCGATCGCCCACGACTGAGGTGGAAGAAGGGCCCCTGCTGCGCCATGTGCGTGGCAGGGGTCTTTCTCAGGCTGCGGCCCGGTCGGTCAACAGCTCGGCGAGCAACTCCAGGTCCACGCCGGCCAGGCTCTCCACCTGGTGTACGCCGGCAGTGCTCGGCAGTGCCACCTCCGCCGGTACGGCCAGCACCGCCGCGCCGGAAGCGACCGCGCTGGCCACCCCGGTCGACGAGTCCTCGATCGCCACGCAACGCTCGATGGGCACGCCCAGCAGTCGGGCAGCGGTCAGGTAGGGCTCGGGGTGCGGCTTGGCCGCGACCACCTCGTCACCGCAGACCACCACGTCGAAGTTGTCCCGGCCCAGGGTGTCCAGGGCGATCTCGACCAGCGCCCGACCGCTGGAGGTGACCAGCGCGGTGGGGATCGCCGCCGCGCGGACCGCGCTCAGCAGGGCGAACGCGCCCGGCTGCCAGCGCAGACCGGTGCGGAACAGCTCCAGGATCCGGGTGTTGATCCACGCCGCACTGATCGCCGGGTCCCGTTCGGGCTGCCCCAGGTCGTCGTGCAGGATGCGCATCGAGTCGGCCATGCTGGTGCCGACGATCGACCGGCGGGCGTCCGCGGAGAGTTCACCGCCGTACTCCCGTGCGAGTTCCTGCAGCGCGACATCCCACAGCTTCTCGCTGTCGACCAGCGTGCCGTCCATGTCGAAGAGCACGGCGGCGGGGTGATGGCTGTTCAGCGGATCCTCCAGGGTCGTGGCCGACACCGGCGATCCTGCCAGGCCCGACCATCGCCGGTGACCGCGATGGGCCCCGACGTGATCCGGGCAACCCGCTCAGCCCAGGTCGCAGGCCTCCAGTGAGCGCTCGTAGCCGCGGAAGAACGAATCGGTGCGCTGCTCGGAGGTGCCGTGCGAGCCCTCCGCGAACCACGGCTGGTCCGGGTCGTCGCCGACTGCCGCCACCCCCTCCCGGAACTCGTCCAGGTCGCCCTCGGCCAGGGTCAGGGTGCCGGAACGGACCGAGTCGCCGAGGTACGCCCCGGCCATGCAGTCGGCCTGCAACTCCTGCTGAATGGTGAAGCTGTAGTTGATACCGAGCCGCACCTGGATGGCGTGGGCGTACTCGTGGCCGAGCAGGTAGAACACGAACGCGTCGCCGACCTGACGGAACGCGGCGACCGACCAGGCGACGTCGTACGCGATGAAGTCGCCCTGCGAGCAGTAGACCGCGTTGTTGCGGGGCAACGGCTGGCCGCCGCAGGACACCTCACCGGCCCGCTGGTACGGGGTGATCCGCCGGACGGGTTGGAACCTCTGCCCGGACGCCTTGAACTGGGCCGCCCAGTACCGCTCGGCGATCGCCTGCGCGTCGGCGACGTCCTGTTCGAACTCGGCGACGCTGGTGGTGCTGTCGGCCCGGGTGGTGCCCGGCCCCGGGGATGCCTGCGACCGGTCCGGCGCCGGGCGCTCACCCTCCGGCTCGGCCAACCCGCCTCCGGCGCAGGCGAGCGACACCAGCGCTGCGACCAGCAGGCCCGCCAACGGGACCCGGGCGTCGCGTCCTGACCGTGTCCCCACTGTGCCTCCCCTGACATCGGTGCTCGCGCTGCGCAGTACCCCGACGATACGACCGCCACGCCCACGCACCGGATTCACGCACGGCCGGGCCGGACGGTTCACGGCGCTGGCGCCGGGCCGCCACAATGGCTCGGGGGCGGGTGCGGCCGTCCGGGGAGGAGCGTCGTCGTGCACGAGTTGGGCAGCCGCCTGCGACGTCAGCCGGCGCCACCGCACATCGTGTGGCGGTCGCTGCGCGACCCGTACGAGGCCGGCAGCCGGCCGTGGCTGGAGCTGCGCGACGACGAGGTGTCGCCCCGGGTGGTGGCGGGTTACGCGCCCGTGCTGCTGGTGTGGTCATCGCTGTGGCCGCACCGGCCACGGGACCGCCTCCGCTTCGACCTGGCCGCCGCGCCGCAGGGCCAGGAGTGCGCGCTGCGCTGGACGCTCACCACCGACGGGGACCTGCCGAGCGAGAGCACCCTCGGGTACCTGCGGTACCGGGTCAACTACCTGATCAATGGCCGGCTCCGCCGCTCCTACGGTCAGTGACCTCGGTCAGCCACTGGACTCACGGCCGCGCTGCCAGGTGTCGCCCTGGTCGCCGTGTCGCTCGGCCTCGTACCGCTGCTGCCGGCCCCGGGCATCCCGCCCAGCCGCACGATCGTCGCCAACCCGCCCAGCCTCCCGCCCCCGCCCCCGCCCCCGCCCTCGCCCTCGCCCTCGCCCTCGCCAAAGCACAACCCCAAACGCCGCACCGGCCACCGCCGCAAAGACCCCAACGACCACCCACACAGTCCCCATCCCGCCAACCTAACCCCCAACCACCACCCCTCCCCTGCGCGTGATCAAGAGGTTGGCGTCACCCCGCCCGGCGTGTCGTGACGCAAACTTCTTGATCGACAGATCGGGTCGGGGTGGGCGTGTCCGGGTGGGGGTTTGGGCTTCGACGTTTCTGTGAGGCGGTGCCGGGGGCGGCACCAGCGACAGGAGGAGAGCGCTGTGAAGTACATGATTTTGCTTTATGGGTCGCAGCAGGACTACGACGTGCTGTCCGGCCGGGCGACCGACCGACCGGCCATGTCGGCCGAGCAGATCGCGGCCATGCACAAGCACATGGAGACGTTCCACCAGGCGCTGGCCGAGTCCGGGGAGCTGGTCGACGGCCGGGGCCTGAGCGAGCCGGTGCACGCCCGCCGGGTGCAGGTCCGCGAGGGCGCGCCCGTGGTCACCGACGGCCCGTACCCGGAGACGCAGGAGGTCCTCGCGGGTTACACGATCGTGGAGTGCGCCAGCTTCGACCGGGCCACCGAGATCGCCGCCGGGCTGGTCAACCCGGATGCCCCCGGCGAGTACGTGGACGTACGGCCGGTGGTGGGTGGCTTCGAGGACCTGACCGGCTGACCGGTGGACACATCTGTCGAGGACCTGCTGCGCGAACTGGCGCCGCAGGTCCTCGGCGCGCTGGTCCGCCGCTACGGGCACTTCGACACCGCCGAGGACGCGGTGCAGGAGGCGCTGATCGCCGCTGCGGGCGGTTGGCCGCGCGACGGCGTACCGGAGAATCCGCGTGGTTGGCTGATCACCGTCGCGTCCCGCCGGCTGACCGATCTGCTGCGCCGCGAGCAGGCTCGGATGCGGCGGGAGGACACCGTGGCCCGGTGGGTGCTGCCCGAGCAGTGGCGTGCCCCGGCGGCCGATCGACCGCCGGCGGACGCCGACGACACGCTCATCCTGGTGTTCCTGTGCTGCCATCCGGCGCTGTCGCCCGCGTCGCAGATCGCGCTCACGCTGCGCGCCGTGGGCGGGTTGAGCACCGCCGAGGTGGCGCGCGCGTTCCTGGTGCCGGAGGCGACGATGACCCGGCGGATCAGCCGGGGCAAGCAGCGCATCCGCGACAGCGGGCTGCGGTTCGCGCCGCCCACCGGCGCGGAGCGCGCCGACCGGCTCGCCACCGTGCTGCACGTGCTCTACCTGATCTTCACGGAGGGGTACGCGCGCACCGCCGGCCCCGGGTTGTTGCGCGCCGACCTGACCGCTGAGGCGATCCGGCTGACCCGCCTGGTGCACCGCCTGCTGCCCGAGGATCCCGAGGTCACCGGGCTGCTCGCGTTGATGCTGCTCACCGACGCCCGCGCTCCGGCACGAATCGGCCCGCACGGCGAGCTGGTGCCGATGGCTGAGCAGGACCGCGGCCGGTGGCGGGTCGACCAGATCGCCGAGGGGGTCGACCTGATCACCGGGGCGCTGCCGCGCGGGGTCGTCGGGCCGTACCAGCTCCAGGCGGCCATCGCGGCCGTGCACGACGAGGCGCCCAGCGCGGCGGCCACCGACTGGGCGCAGATCACCGCCCTGTACGAGGTGCTGCTGGGCATCAACGACAACCCGGTCGTGGCGCTCAACCACGCGGTGGCGGTCGCGATGAGCCGCGGCGCGTCGGCCGGGTTGGCGCTGCTCGCCGACCTGGCCGATGACACCCGACTGGCCGACGACCCCCGACTGCCGGCCGCCCGCGCCCACCTGTGGGAGTTGATCGGCGAGCGGGTCGCGGCGCGGGAGGCGTACCGGATGGCGGCCTCCCGGTCGACGAACCTGGCGCAGCAGCGCTACCTGCACGCCCGCGCGGACCGCCTGGTCGACGACCCATCGGCAGTTGATGAAGGAAGGGCCACGTGTTGACGCCGCCTGGCGTCAACACGTGGCCCTTCCGTGCGGCAGAACGGTTTAGGGGCTCGCGGCCAGGAAGACGAAGGCGGCCATCAACACCAGGTGTACGCCACCCTGCAGCACGTTGGCCCGGCCCGGCACGACGGTCAGCACCGCGGTCACCGCGGTCAGCGCGAGCAGCGTGAGTTGGGTGCCACCGAGGCCGAGCAGCAGCGGCCCGTCCAGCCAGATCGAGGCGATCGCTATGGCCGGGATGGTCAGGCCGATGCTGGCCATCGCGGAGCCGAGCGCGAGGTTCAGACTGATCTGCACCCGGTCGCGGCGGGCCGCGCGGGCGGCGGCCAGGGTCTCCGGCAGCAGCACGAGCAGGGCGATGATCACGCCGACGAACGCGTGCGGCAGGTTCGCCGCCGCGACGCCGGCCTCGATGGTCGGGGAGACGGTCTTGGCGTCGCCGACCACCGCGACCAGCGCCACCAGAAGCAGCCCCAGGCTGACCAGCGCCGCGCGGGTCGTCGGCGGCCTCGCGTGCTCCTCGGTTTCGATGACCTCACCCCGGCTGTCGACCGGCAGGAAGTAGTCGCGGTGCCGGCCGGTCTGCACGAGCACGAACAGCCCGTACAGCGCCAGCGACGCGACGGCTGCGAAGGCGAGCTGGGCCGGGCTGAACTCCGGGCCGGGCCGAGCCGTGGTGAAGGTCGGAATGACCAGACTCAGGGTGGCCAGGGTGATCACGGTGGCCAGCGCCCCGCCGGTGCCCTCCGGGTTGAACACCGCGACCCGTCGGCGCAGCGCCCCGAGTAGCAGGGAGAGGCCGAGTATCCCGTTACAGGTGATCATGACGGCGGCGAAGACGGTGTCCCGGGCGAGCGACTGCGTCTTCTCCGGCCCGCTGATCATCAGCGTGACGATGAGGGCGACCTCGATCACCGTGACCGCGACGGCGAGCACCAGCGAGCCGTACGGCTCCCCCACCCGGTGGGCCACCACCTCCGCGTGGTGCACGGCCGCGAGCACAGCGCCGCCGAGCAGCACCGCGACCACCACGATGACAGGCCCGGGCAGGTTCCGCCCCCAGGTGACGATGAGCACCAGGACGGCGAGCACGGGTACGACAAAAGTCCAGTCGGTCATGCGGGAGCGAAGGAGGGCGGCCATGACATACAGAGTGCCAGGTCAAGTGATCATGTGCCCACCATCGAAGCAGCGATATACAGGTGTCGGTGGTCTTCGCCACGCTAATCCGTAACTCATCAGTTACGCTTCCGGGGTGAATGAGGTGGCCACCGCGATCGCGGACCCCGTGCGGCGGCACATCCTGACCCTGCTGCGCGACGAACCAATGTCCGCGGGCGACATCGCCCAGCGGTTCGTGATCAGCCGACCCGCGATCAGCCGCCACCTGCGGTTGCTGCGCGAGAGCGGGCTGGTCCTCGACGAACTGATCGGCCGCAAGAGGATCTACCGGCTCGATCCGCGCCCGCTCGCCCCGCTGGTCGACTGGCTTGCCGCACTCGCCGCCACCGACCGGTGGGAGCGGCACCTCGACGCGTTGGAAACCGAGGTCTATCGCACCCGCCGAGAGCGCCGCAGCCGCGGCCCGGCGGAGCACCGAAGGGAGCACACGGCATGACCCGTACACCCGCCGGACGCCTGTTTCGCACCGCCACCGGTCACGACCTCGTCCTCAGCCGGACGTTCCGCGCCCCGGCGGCGGACGTCTGGGCCAGCCTGACCGAGTCGGAGCGCACGGCCCGCTGGTTCGGCCCCTGGGAGGGCGACTCAGCGCCCGGACGGACCATCCGGGTCCAGATGGCGTACGAGGAGCAGCAGCCCTGGTGTGACGTGCGCATCGAGGCGTGCGAACCCCGGCAGCGCCTCGCCGTGTCGATGATCGACAGCTACGGCACCTGGCTCCTGGAGCTGACGCTGACCGAGACCGACGGCACCACCGAGCTGCGGTTCGTCCAGCACCTGAGCAGCCTGGAGGGCATCGCCGAGGTGGGCGCGGGCTGGGAGTACTACCTGGACATGCTGGTCGCCTCGCGGGACGGCTCAGCCCGGCCCGAGTTCGACGACTACCACCCCGCGATGCAGCCCTACTACCAGGCGCTGGCCGCCGAGGCTGCCACCACACTGAGCGCCTAAGGATCGATCTCCCGCCGCAGCTTGGCGAATTCGGCGGTCAACGCCGGCAGCGGGAAGTGCGCGTTCAGGCCGCTGGGGTTGGGCAACACCCAGACCCGGGCGGGGCCCAGCCGATCCGGCTGCGGCCCCAGCCCGGCCTGGGGCCGGGCGAAGGCGATCCGGTACGCGGTCACCCCGAGGATCGCCACCCACCGCGGCCGGTACCGCTCGGCCTTCACCGCCAACCCCGTGACCCCGGCCACCAGCTCCGCCGATGTCAGCTCGTCGGCGCGGGCGGTGGCCCGGTTGCTGAGGCTGGTGATGCCCAGGCCCTGCCGCAACAACTCGTCACGCTCCCACGGGTACAGCTCCCGGTCGGTGAAGCCACAACCATGCAGCGCCGGCCAGAAGCGGCTGCCCCTGCGGGCGAAGTGCTCCCCCACCGCGGCCGAGTAGAGACCCGGGTTGAAGCCACAGAACAGCACGCGCAGGCCGGGACCGATCACGTCCACCAGGCCCTGCCCGGCAGCCGCCGCCACCTCCTGCGGGGTTGGTCGCCGCAACGGCCCCGCATGCTCCGCGCCCACCCCACCGATCCTGCCGTACGTCGGGGTGCCGGACCCGGCGCACGACGACGATCACGACTTGACACCCTCAACGGATGCAGCCAACCGACCACCTCGCCGCCAGCCGCTACGCGCGGATGCGCTGGAACACGCCGCTGTCACAGGAGCACGCGGCGTTGCTGCTGCAACGACTCGACGTCCGACCGGGTGCGCGCGTACTCGACCTCGGTTGCGGTTGGGGTGAGCTGCTGCTGCGGGCGGTCGCCGCCGGTGGTGTGGCCGCCCCGGTCGCGACGAGGGGCGTCGGCGTCGACACCGACGACGCCGCCCTCGCCCGGGGGCGACGGCTGGCCACCGGTCGGTCGTTGAACCGGCACGTCGCCTTCGTGATGGGGGAAGCGGCGGCCTGGCAGGAGCCCGCCGACCGGGTCCTCTGCATCGGCTCGGCGCACGCCTTCGGTGGCACCGGCGCGGCCCTCGACGCGCTCGCCACCGTGGTCCGACCCGGTGGGCGGTTGCTGTTCGGCGACGCGTTCTGGGAACGTCCCCCCACGGCGGAGGTCGAGCAGATCTTCGGCACGGACGTCATGGACCTCCCGGGTCTCATCGAGGCTGCCCGCGAACGGGGCTGGCGAGTGCTGCACCTGAGCACCGCCGACCAGCGGGAGTGGGACGACTTCGAGTCCACCTGGCTCGCGGGCCGGCAGGAGTGGCTGCTGACGTACCCGGAGGATCCCCGCGCCGCCGACGTCCGCGCGGAACTCGACGACCGGCTGCGCCAGTACGTCGGCGGGTATCGCGAGGTCGTCGGCCTCGCCTACCTCGTCCTCGGTCGCTGACGGCCCCAGACCATGCTCCGCTGGTACGCCGACTGCTGGCCGTGACCACGGTCCCCCGTTGACGCCGGTGGCTACGCTGCGCCTTGCCGAGAGGTCCGCCGTGCGGTGTGGGAGAGCGAGCCTGACGTGTCTGCTACCCGGACGTCCTCCGGCTCGTTCGGCGACGTGGGGGCCGTCTTCGAGGTGACCGGATCTGACGTCCTGGGTGTCGTCGCCATGGGCGCCATACCGTTCTCGCTCGGCTGGATGGTCATGGAACGGCTCCACCGGGACCGCCTGAACTGGCAGGCACGAGAACCCGAGTGACAGGTTCCCAGCCTGAGGGGTGCAGGGTGCAGGTCAGGAGCCCGCTGGCACCCCGGCTTCGAGCTGGCCGATCATCGGCGCGAGGAGTTCGTTGAGTTCCCGAGTCAGCACCGTGACGGCTCTGCGCGCCGCGAGCGCCACGGAATCGTCCGGACCGTCGGGAGCTGGCGGGAGATCGTCGAGTGGGACCGGCGCGTCCACCTGAAGCATCGCGCGTAGGTGCGGGCTGCGCGTCTGATCCTGCTCCGAGGGGGTCGTGTACTGGCCGAACAACTGGGGCCAGTCCCGCCAGCCACGGTCGCGCTGCCACTGCTTCGTCCAGGTGAGTTCAGCCGGCCAGCGGGAGATCACCGTTACCGCGCAGACCATGCTTCCGTCCCACGGGCTGCGCGTGCAGGTCGCCGAGACGATCCGCCGGTGCCAGCGGACGAAACCAGGCGACAACTCGCTGGCCAGCCGCCACGCTGTCGCCGCGAAGGCGACCGGTGCGATGTCGCCCCAGGTGTCGGTGAACTCGTCGAGCCGACCGAGCACCTCAGCCTCGTAGCGACCTCGCCCGTCAGCGCCGCGCTCGCGGTCGAACTGCTCGTCGAGCCAGAAGGCGCGCGGTGCAGGCATCCTCATCCCCGTTCAGAGCCGTCGGCCCGACGGTTTGCGCGGTATCCACGACGGTCGGATGCCGGTTTCGAGCCGCCCCAAGGCTAGCGCCGGCCGGTACTCGGCGCCGGCTCCTGGCCGGTGATGGCGTTTTCAGGACGGCACCGGCGTCGACGCGCGCGGGCAGGTGGCCGGACCGTACGCGCTGGCGCGGCCATCCGGCCGGACGCTGCGGTGGCGGGTGGATCGACCGGCCGCCGGTGCGGGGCGTGGGCAGCACCAGGCAGACGACGGTGAGCAGCATCGCCGCGACGACGCCGTCGAGCCAGTAGTGGTTGCCCGTGCTCACGACAACCAGCAGGGTGGCGAGCGGGTGTGCCAGCCACAGCCACCGCAGGCGCCCGCCGGTCACCGCGATGAGCGCGACGGCGACGGCGAGTGCCCATCCGACGTGCAGGGAGGGCATGGCGGCGTACTGGTTGCTCAACGCGTCCGTGTCGGGTGGGCCGTAGACGGCGGGCCCGTAACGGCTGCCGGTGTCCACCATGCCGGTCAGGGCGGTCAGTCGCGGCGGTGCCAGTGGGACCAGGAGGTGCAGCGCCAGCGCCGCCGCGGTGAGCCCGGCGAGCATCCTCCGCGTCCAGAGGTAGTGCACCGGGTGCCGCACGTACAGCCAGATCAGACAGATGGCCGTGGCGGGGAAGTGCACGTACGCGTAGTAGCTGTTGGCGAGGTGCACCAACAGGTCGTGGGAGAGCACAGGACGTTGGAAGGCGGCCTCGTTGGGCAGGTGGAACAGGCGCTCGACACGCCAGATCCATTCCCCGTTTCCCACCGCGGTCGATACCCGGTCGGCTCCCGCCACCCGAGCAGCCTTGTAGGCGAGGAACAGCGCGGCGACGAGCCCCAGCTCGCGCAGCGCCCGGCGCAGTGGGGCGGCTCGCCGGGCGGGTGCCGCCGGCCGTGCCGCTGCCACCTCCGCGATATCCACAGGTTCCTCGATTCGGTTCACGTTCGCTGGTGCCACCCCTCGCTGGACAGACCGGGGCCGCCGCCCGCCTCCGCCGGCGGGGGCGCCCCGGGGGGGGCCCCCCCCGGAAGCCCCCCCCCCCCCCC
>NZ_JBEXEV010000040.1:0-61380 GCF_040606435.1 Micromonospora sp. NPDC005413 | reverse complement strand
AGCTGCACGAACGCACCGTACCATTGGTTTATGGCTGAACTCGAAGGCATACGCACCGGTAGACACTGCGTGTTCGCCCTGCACGCCCACTTGGTTTTCGTCACAAAGTTCCGGCATCGGGTGTTCGGTGACCAGCACCTCGCCCGAATGGAGGAGGTCATGCGGGACGTGTGCCGCGACTTCGAGACCGAGCTGGTCGAGTTCAACGGCGAGAACAACCACGTCCACCTGCTGCTCAACTTCCCACCCAAGGTCGCCCTGTCGAAACTGGTCAACAGCCTCAAGGGCGTGTCCAGCCGCCGACTGCGGCAGGAGTTCCCCGACCTGCGGCGGCACTACTACCGGGCCAACAAACTCTGGTCGGGCTCGTACTTCGCAGGCTCCATGGGCGGCGCACCGCCGAGCACCATGAAGCAGTACATCGAGCAGCAGAACCGCCCGGTTTAAGGCACTACTCGGGCCTTGGCGGCCCTCCCAGCGCGGGCCTTCACCCCCGCCCTGAAGGGCGGAGCACTGGCCCGCATTCCGGTAGCGCCTGGCGATGTGCGGGATGTCCGTGATCCGGGTTTCCTGGGTGTCGTGCAGGACGCACATCATCGACACCCGGGCGGGGTCGGCGCCTTCCATCGCGGCGAGCATCATCCCGATGAGGGCGGTGCGGAACGAGTGCTCGGCGATTGATTCGGGGTGCTTGACACCGGCGAACCACCAGCCGGTGCGGGCTGCACGTTTGAGAACACCCGCTTCGAAGATGAAGTTCATGGCACCGATGTCGTCGTCGTGGTCGTCGCTCATCTGCCCGTCCCTGTGCCGGTGATTCCGTCGGTGCGCAGGCTGTAGACGATAGACGTCAACTTCCGCCGTGACTGCTCTGTCCTGAACCCGCATTGCTGATCGCTGGACACGGAGGCGGCTGACCGAGACGGGTGCGGTGAGTCGATACTTGGCCGATGACGGAGGAGCAGCCGACGGAGCTGACCCGGTGGACGATCCACGGTGAGCGGGTCGTCGACGACACCCGGCGAGCGCGCCTGAGTATTGCCGAGGTGGAGTTGCCCGACGGGGTGCGGTTCGAGCAGTACGTGATCCGGGCGCCCCGTTCGGCCATGGTCGCGGTCGTCGACGATCGCGAGCGTCTGCTGCTTATGCGGCGGCACCGGTTCGTGTTCGACCGGTGGGTGTGGGAGTTGCCCGGCGGCTACGTGGACGATCACGAGCAGCCCGAGGTGTGCGCCTCACGCGAGGTGGAGGAGGAGACCGGCTGGCGTCCGCACCAGGTCGAGCCGCTCCTGTCGTTCCAACCATGGGTGGGCACCGCGGACGCCGAGAACATGCTCTTCCTCTCCAGGGAAGCGGAGCACGTGGGCGGTCCGGTTGATGTGAATGAGGCCGAGCAGGTCGCCTGGATCCCGCTGGCCGAGGCGCGTGAGCTTGTGGCGCAGGGCGAGATCGTCGGGGCCGGTACGGTGATCGCGGTGCTGGAGTTGATTTCTAGGCAGGCACGCGGGGAGTTGTAGGCCTCAGCGCCGAGTGCCGAGGACCGCATCGACTCGGCGGATGAACTGTTGTACGGCGGGTTGCCGGCGATGAGGTGCGAGCTCGGCCTGCAACTCGCGCATATAGCGTGCGGCTCTAGCTGATCGGAGCCGTGAGGTCAGGATCAACGCCTGCGCCCCTATGACGCAAGCACGCTCTGGGTCGCCCTGTTGCGCCTGGGCGGTAGCCAGAAGCGCCAGGTTGAAGGCCTTGCCGCGGACGTACTGCTCGTCCATCCGGAGGGACCGGGCGGCGAAGCGTTCAGCCTGGGCCGGCTTGCCGAGCGCACGGAAGCAGTGACCGAACTTGGCCGACAGATAGGCCTCGTCGAAGTACCCGAGCCACTGGGGCGTGCTGCTGCGGTCGGCCCGGTCGAGCGTCTTCTCCGCCTGGTGAAGAGCGGCCGCGCATGCCCGTTCGTCCTTGACCACGGCATGCCCGTGAGCCTCCATCACGGATGCTTCCGCCGCCAGGACGGTGAACCCGGCCCGTCGTGCCGTCTGCCCGGCGGCGCGGGCGAGGTCGATGCCGGTCGCGCCGTCTCCGAGGTAGGTGGCCTGGTGGCTCATGGCGGCCAGGATTTCCGCGCCCAGACCGGCATCGTCGGCCGCCCGGGCCAGGTCCAAGCCGTGAGTCAGGTAGAGCTGGGCGACCCCGTGATCGGCGACGTCGTACGCCTGCCAACCGGCGAACTGGGTCAGCTCGGCGACCGCGCTGAGGAGCATCCGCCCGGTTGACGTCTCGTAGCGCCCGTTGTCGAGGAGTGGCGTCACCTCCTGGTGGAGGTATCGGACCACGGCGGCGCGGGCGTGCCCGCCTCCGTACTGATTGTCGAGCCGGCGATAGGTCGCGGTCATCTCGCGGATGGTCTCGATGTCGGGCTGCCCGACTGATCGAGAGCCTGCCTGTTCGACTGCCCGTGCGGGAGGTGCGGTGAACCAGCGCAGGGCGGGCAGGGTGTAGCCAGCGGAGGTGAACGCCACCTGCCGGATCACGTCTCGACGGTTCACGTCGCCTTCCCACAATTGCGCGGCGGCGCGGAGGTCCTCGCGCCAGGATCGGTTGGTTGGCAGGCCACTCTGCCGCTGCCTCGGTGGCAAAGCCATGTCGAGGTGACATGAGTGATCTTTAGGTGCCAGGCCGAGTGCCATCCGAGCCTCGTCGGGCATTCGTAGACCGTCGGCGATGCGCTCCAACACGTCGATGGAGGTGATTTTCCGACCCGCCATCACCCGGCTGACGTACCCCTGCTCCAAGTTGACGGCAGCGCCGATCCGGGTCTGGCTTGCGCCGACCATCTGACCGATGCGTCGGAAGAGCGCACCGACGTCACGCTGGCTCAGGGCGTCGTGTACGGCCGGGTCGGACCAGGCGACGTCTGGAATGCGAAGCGGATCGAGCAGCACAGCAGCTCCCAGCGTCGCGGACTGACTACCCAAGGTGCTTGCTCCGCAGCTTATGGGTGCGAATGTGGGCAGGTCGAGATGGGTGATGTCGCCGTGACATGACCTGCCGACATGGTCTGCGGCCGATGACGGGCGGCACAGTCCCCGCATGCGTCCGACCGCCCGAACTCCTGCCCGTACGGGTGCCGTCTGCTGTCCTGCGCCGGACGGGACGACCCGATGAGAGCCGGCCGGGGCGAACAGGAGCGTCGGGTCTCCTACGACCAGTACCTGCTCGCCGTCGCGATGACTCTGGCGCGGCGGCACCGACCCGTGTGGTCGTGGCGTCGGTGGCGATGGGCCTGCCGGTGTGGCGGGGACCTTCCCTGCCGGGTCCGGCACCGGATCCCGATCAACCGTAGGCACTGGCCGCGGGAGGAGGAGCAGTGAACGACGAGCAGGAGCAGCGCATCATCAGGATGCATCTGCGCGGGCTCGACGGGATGTGTACGGGCTGCCGAGTGTGGTGGTCGCGGCTGGCTCCGTACCCGTGTTGGCAGGTGGAGTGGGCGACCAGCCGGCGGCCCGGTTGCTCACGGCGCTGCTGCTCGGAGGTTCGCAGTGAGCACGCACGGCCCGGTCCTGCCGATCTGGAGTTGCGGCGGATGCGACGCGCCGTGGCCGTGCCAGACCCGACGGCGGGAACTGAGCGCGGAGTTCGGCGATGCGCCGGTTTCGCTTGCCCTCTACATGGGTGCGCAACTGGTCCGCGCCTCCGCCGATCTGACCTGGGCGCCGGCCGGCGCGCTGCACCGGCGCTTCCTCGGGTGGGTGCGGTGAGCATCCTGCGGGCTGGCGACGAGAAGTTTCACTACAGCGATGGGTCGCACAAGTGGATCCCGCCCGACCCGGACTACGACCAAGAGGTCTGGGACGAGCAAGTTCGCCAACACAAGCATGGCCACCTGAGGAACGTGCGGCCGAAGGTGCGCATCAGACGCCTCTGCTAGAACCTCAGAGCGGGCTTGGCTAGTACTCCAGCAGGAGATCCTTTCTGACCTGCGGTGACGTGTGGTTTTGCCCGTGGAGGGCAAGCGGCCCGGCCGGACTACCTGCACGCCGCCGCGGACGACCCGCGGTGTTCGGCACCATCTCTGTCCGGCCCGTCACTCGTACCGGTACTTCAGCGCGTCCGCCTCCGACTGCTCGATGTCAGCGATCGTCAGCTCCGGCATCCGCAGCTGGGCCAGCGTCACCTCGGCCGAGGTTGGCTGGGCGTCCGCCGGCAACCACTGCTCCGGCTTCCAGGCCCCGCTGCGCAGGAGCGACTTGGGGCAGTGCGGGTAGACCTCCTCGATCCCCAGCACCAGCGCACTGGCCGGCGGCTTGCCCACGGCGGTCAGCTGCGACAGCAGGTCGGGGCGAGTGGAGACGCAGGCCCGGCCGTTCACCCTGAGCGTCGTGGTGCGCCCCGGGATGATGAACAGCAGCCCGGCCCGGCCGGTCGCGACGACGTTCTGCAGGCTGTCCAGGCGCTTGTTGCCAGTCGCGTCCGGTATCGCCACCGTCCGCGCGTCCAGGACGGCGACGAACCCGGCGGGGCCGCCGCGCGGGGAGACGTCACAGTTGCCCTCGGCGTCCACGGTGGCGACCAGGACCAGCGATGAGCAGCCGATCAACCGCCGGGTCTGCTCGGTGAGTTCGGTCATCTGCTTCCGAACGGCCGCGTCGCTGGGGAGTTCGTAGGCCCGGCGCAGCGCCTCCTGGTCGGGCACGGCGTCGAGGCGCAACGAGTCGAAGGCACTGGTGGCAAGGGCTGGTGTCATGCCGTCGACCCTAATACTCCAGCAGGAGGTCCTTTTTGGTCTCGGTCAGCGCTTGCCGGACGTAATGACTGATCCGGGCGGCCTCTCGAACCACGACGGCTGCAACGCCAAGGTGGCGCGGACGAATGCTGCCGGAGTCGAGCTTCTCGCTCGGTACCGGGACGGGTGCCTGGACGAGCTGTGGCTGGATCACGACTTGGGTGGGGACGACACGATCTGGCCGGTCGTGGAGATCCTGGAACAGGCCGCGTTCGAGAAGCGACCCTCCGAAATCGGCGTCATCAATGCCCACTCCGCGCCAACCCGAACGGTGCCGGGAAGATTGCGCAGGGTCCTACGGCACTGGAACTATCGCGTCCACGTCCCGTCGGACTCCACGGACGTCGGCTATCGCGACCGCCCGGCGGCGAGCTGATCACAACAAGCCGCCGCCGGACGGCCGTCACGCTCGGACGGCCAGATGAGTAGGCCCACACCCTCACCGCTTTCGGCAAAGTGATCCGGTTCGCCGTGTGGGCAGGAGTTGCACCGTCGGTGGATGACGGGTGGGCGACGGTGTCCGAGGTTGAAAGTATTGCCGGGGAGGCCATTCTTGCGTCGTTTGACTCTCGGGCCAGCGGGGCACGACCATGGGCGTGACCGATGCCGATGAGCCTCTCACCATCGTGTTCAGACGCTCTGTGGGCCGTGAAATCGTCCACTTGGCCATCGCGCTCCCCGCCGCGACAGGAGCAGGTGTAGGCATCAACCTGGCCACGGGCGACAAGTGGTGGGACGGGCTGTGGATGCCTCTCCTGTGGTTCTTGATCTTCCGATACTCCGTGCGTCTGGCCCGTCCATCGGCCTCCGGCCACCAGGCACGGCTGCCATTGCGGCTCAGCGGAGAGCACCTCGAAGTGGCGGGTTCGGGCGGGAGCGTCCTGGCCATCGAGTGGTCGAACATCGCTCGCGCCGAGATCCGGGGTCGGTGGAGGGCATTCCTGGTGATCGAGCCGGCTGACCCGGACCAGACCCGACCCCCGCTGAAGCGGTGGGAATGGGCGGGGCATGGGCAGAGCCGGCCATACGAGATCTTGGTTCCACTCGTCAACATGAGCCCCGGACGCGACCTGCTCCGGCGCGAACTGGCCCGCCAACTGCCTGCCACCGCCGCCGAACCCGAGCACGCGCCATAAGGCCGTCGTAGCGGTGTCTAGATCAAACGAGCAACGAAATTGCTTTCAACAGGCCGCGTAGGCGGTCCGGCAACCAAGGGACAAACACCTACGTCATGCCCGAACGCCGTCGGGGCGGGATGGGAACGCTTCATTAATCAACATCGGTCGCCCACCGGGGAGGCGGGTGTCAGGACAATTCGAAGTCGAACCAGATGCGGTGGGTGCCGTCCTCGTCGACTGTCATGCCTCCTGTGCCGCGGATACCGGTCAGGTCGCCGGTGCCAACATCTGCTGCCGCCACGACGGGGCCGGCCTGGACCCGTGGCGCCGGGCCAGCGAAGTTCACCGGTCCTGTGATGGGATACGCCGCGTGGTCGAATCACATGCTCCGGTGTTGGAGATGTTGTGGGAGGCTCAGGACCCTCACCACACGCTCGACGGACGGTTCGGGTTCAGCGACGGGCAGGCGGCCGGCCGCTGGGTCGCCGACACGCTGGACAAGCACTGGGGCGTTCGTATCGACTCCAGCGAGCGGATCGTGATGAGTGGCGGCAACGCGCTGGCGTGGGTCGGCACGCCATCCGGTCGGTTGCTCGCGAAGTGGTCGGTAGTGCCCGAGCGTTTCCCGCATTTGGCGGAGACGGCGCGTCTCACGAGCTGGCTCCACGGCCGGGGGCTGCCGGTTTCGGCGCCGGTTCCCGCGCGAGACGGCCGTCTTCAGGTCGAGGTCGATCGTGTCTCCATCGGCGTGCAGCGCGAAATCGTGGGCGACCTTCTCGACACCGCCGATCTCGACCAGGTGCGGGCGGCCGGCGTCGTACTGGCCCGATTGCAGGCTGCGCTGGCGGCATATCCGGACGCCGATCAGATTCCCGCGCCTGTCGTCCCGGCCAAGCCATTGAAGGCCTGGATTGGCGACTGGCTGGACTCGTGCGCCGATCATCTGCCGGTGGCGGCTCGCGACACATTGCGCAGGCTCGTCGCCAGCGCGCCACCCGACCGGCTTCCCCGGCAGCTCGTCCATTTTGATTTCCGCTCCGCCAACATCTTGTGTAACCGCGGTGAGATCGCCGCGATCATCGACTTCGAGGAAGCTCGGCATGAGCACCGACTCGTCGAGCTGGCTCGCGCGGCGGTCCTGCTCGGGACCCGCTACCACAACTGGGGGCCGGTGCCGGCCGAGGTTCGCGCGGAATTCCTTACCGGCTACGAGTCCGAGCGCCCGCTGAGTCCGGCTGAGGCGGGCTGGCTGGACATCCTCCTGCTCTGGCAGGGCTTGGCGATGGTGCCACCCGGCGATGACCCGACGGGGTGGGGACCGTCAGCGCTGAGCCAACTGACATCACGCTAAAGGCCGAGAGCCGTGGCAGGCCGACTTCAGGCCGCCCAGCCGCCTCGACAGCGACAGTCCGTCGATGAGTCCCGTCGTCGGGCGGCCATCGAGATGGGGAAAGCGTTGTCGACCCACCTCACGTGCGCTATGGCTGCCGGACGAGCGGCTAGCGTGCCGGTATGACCTTCGAGGCGACACCGTCGGCGGTTCCGGTGGCAGAGTTCGATCTGGCGTTGCCGCGTAAGCGCATGGCGTCCACGGTCCTGCTGTTCGACGAGTCGGGTCGGGTGCTGGTTGTGGAACCGACGTATGTCGACTTCCTGGAGCTGCCCGGCGGCTCCGTCGATCTCGACGAGTCGCCTCGGCAGGCGGCTGTCCGGGAGGTCAAGGAAGAGCTCGGACTCGATCGAGATCCCGGTCGCTTGTTGGCCATGGATTGGGTGCCGTCGCGGCCGGGCCGCAGTGAGGGCGTCATAACGGTGTTTGACGGTGGCGTCTTGACCGCGGAGGAGATCGCCGGTATTCGTCTGCCGGCTGATGAGCTTCGCTCGTACGCGTTTCTGCCCGCGGCCGACGCGGCGCGGGCCCTGCCTGACCTGTTGGCGAGGCGTCTGTTGCCGTGCCTGGCTGCCCGGGAGGCGTCGGCCACGGTCTACTTGGAGAACGGCTCCCCGGCGGGGTGATCCCCGTCCTCTGTCGGCTTGGCGTAGACGCGGATCGTGTCCTCCAACTCCCGGGTGCGCTTGGCGGCGTCGTGGGTTGAGTCCTCCGCGGTCCGCTTGAGAGTGCGGACCTTCTCCCGCAGCGAGACCAGCTCGGGCTCCTGGGACTCTCGGTTTGTTTTCGCCGCGGTGAACCGAGCACGGCGACGCGGTCTAGATGGGTTTACGGCGTGCTGCTCTTGCCGCAGGCAACGCCGATGCCGAGGTCGACGCGGCCCTCCCGGCCGTTCGACCGCACGATGAGGGGTACGCAGGCGGCACGCGCAACCCAGGTGCCGCCGACGAAGGCCATCCACTGAGCGTGCCCGTCGGTCGGCGCGCAGGCGTGCACCGTGGCGGTCGCCGCTGGCGTGCCGGCAGCACCCCACCCGATCCGAGCGTCGTCTTCCCATCCAGGTGCCACCCGGAGGTCGACGACCGCGCCCGCGCGTACGACGAGCCCCCATTTGGCGAATAGTCGAGCCGCTGGATCGGCCTCCCCGGATTCTTCCGCCGACAGCACCGTGTCGTCAGGCACCGCCACGTCTTCTCCGACGAGCCGATAATCCGCTGGCAGTTCCGGCATCGCGTCTACCGATGGCGTGCATGGCAGCTCCGCACTGCTCCCGCGCGTCGACGGAGTTTTGCCATCGACCGGCGGCGCGGTGGGTTGGCTCGAATCGCCTGTGGTCGTACAGGCGGACAGCACCACCAGCAGGCACAGGAGGCTCCACGCCGTAAACGGCCTGGTCCGGTTGCCTGGCACGGGCTCCGGGTGGACCAGGACCCCCGCATCCCTGGTCCGCACAGAATTCGAATTCATTCGATATTCATAGCACATTGCCGATATACGTGTTGGTAACATCGCGCTGGGCGACAGTGCTGGTGTCAATAGTGGAGTTGTGCCGAAATGGTGTAGTGGTTAACCGCCGAACCGGCCTGTGACATACCCAACTGTCGCTTTTTCGCCTGCCACAAGAATTGGGCCCGTAAACATTGCCGGGTACCTTCCTGTCGTGCCCGACGCCTCTCGACAGTTGATTGCCGATCGTTACCGGCTGGTCCGTCCGCTCGGCCAGGGCGGGATGGGCCGCGTGTGGCAGGCCCGTGACGAGATGCTTCAGCGGGACGTGGCC
The DNA here is from genome assembly GCF_040606435.1 of Micromonospora sp. NPDC005413. NCBI lineage: Bacteria > Bacillati > Actinomycetota > Actinomycetes > Micromonosporales > Micromonosporaceae > Micromonospora > Micromonospora sp. NPDC005413. Next base: position 52,306 of record NZ_JBEXEV010000040.1, on the reverse strand, counting down.
ATCAAGGAGTTGGTGGCGCCGCCGGGCCTGCGTGACGACGAACGCCGGGAGATGCGCGAACGGTCCATGCGCGAGGCGCGGGCCGTCGCCCGCCTCGGCCACGTCAACGTGGTACGCGTCTTCGACGTGCTGCACTCGGGCGACGACCCCTGGATCGTGATGGAGCTCGTCCCATCCCGATCCCTGCACCAGGTGCTTGAAGCAGAGGGGCCGATGCCGGCGGCCCGCGCCGCGCGGATCGGGCTGGGCGTGCTGGGTGCGCTGCGGGCCGCACACCACGCCGGCGTGCTGCATCGGGACGTCAAGCCGGCCAACGTGCTGCTCGCCGACGACGGCAGGGTGGTGCTGACCGATTTCGGTCTGGCCACCCTCCCCGGCGACCCACGCATGACCCAGACCGGGATGGTGCTCGGCTCGCCGGCGTTCCTCGCACCGGAGCGGGCCACCGACGGCGACGTCGGCCCGGCCGCCGACCTCTGGTCGCTCGGCGCCACCCTCTACGCGGCGGTCGAGGGACGTACCCCGTACCACCGCTCGTCTCCCATCGCCACGCTGGCGGCGCTCGCCACCGAGCCGCCACCGCCGGCTCAGCGTGCCGGTCAGCTGACCCCAGTCCTCGAAGGACTGCTGCGTCGAGAGCCGGATCAGCGGATCAGCGCCGAGGAGGCGGATCGGCTCCTACGCCAGGCCGCCGCTGCCGCAGACGAACTGGTCGCCCAGGTGAGCGCTACCGGCGACGGGCCGCTAGCCCGGATCAACACCACGGCCGAAGTGCCCCGTCCGAAGATCGTGCCCGAGTTCGTCACCGTCGAGTCCGGCCTGCCCGCGTCGCCGGCTGACCCCGAGGCAGCGGTCCCAACGCCGAGCCGCACGCGTCGGGTTCGGCTGATCGGGTCGCTCGCGGCCGTCGCCCTGCTGCTCGTGGTGTTGGTGACCGCGTCCCTGCTGCACGGCGGGCTGCCCGGCGACGCGGGCGAGGGCCAGGTGGCGGCACCGACCGCGAACCCGTCGCCAATCGCCGAGACGCCGGTGTCCAGGGTGCTGCCACCGGCGCCCGCGGGCTGGCGCTATCACCGCGACGATCCGCGCTTCCTCGTACCGGTGCCGGACGGTTGGCAGTCGCGACGCGACGGTGAGCGGGCCGAGTTCCGTGAGCCGGACGGCAGCCGGGTGCTCGTCGTCGAGGAACTCCGGTCCGTCCCCGCAGACCTGGTCGCTGAGCTGCGGGCGACGGAGAGGGCGGAACGCAAGCGGTACGCCGACTACCGGCAGGTCCGACTCACCGCGCTGCGCTACCAGGTGCGGGCCGCCGAATGGGAGTGGACGTACACCGATGAGGACGGCACACCGATGCACACGGTGAGCCGTGCGTTCGTCGGTCACAACGGGCACGCGTACTCGATCGGCTGGACCACGTCGGCGGCCGAATGGTCGGCGAGCGCGGGTGTCCTCGCGCTGATCACGGACGGTTTTCAGGGCCTGCCGGTCGCGGGCGGCTCGCCGTCCAGAGCTGCCGGCGGGCCACCGTCCGGGAGCCCGGGGCAGCCGTCGCCGGGGACGGGCAACGGTGCGACGACCGGCCCGGGGATCCCGGCGCAGCAGCCGTCGGCCCCGCCGCCGCCGTCTCCGACGCAGGGCAACGCGCCTGGCGGGAAGCAGATCGTCAGCTTCGCCAGTGACCGTTGCATCGACATCCCGGATGGCAACGCCGCCGCCGGTGCTCGACTGCAGATCTGGGACTGTCGCCGGACCGCCAAGCAGCTGTGGACCTTTCCCGCCGACGGCACGGTTCGTTCGATGGGCAAATGCCTGGACGTCGCCGGTCACTCCACCGCGGATGGGGCCGCTGTCCAACTGGCTGACTGCTCCGGTGCGGGGTCGCAGAAGTTCACCCTCAACAAGGCCTACGACCTGGTGAACACCAAGGCCGACAGGTGCGTCGACGTGCTCGACGCGAACCCGGACAACGGCGCCCGGTTGCAGATCTGGCAGTGCAACGGGACCGCCAACCAGAAAGGGCGGGCCAGCTGAGCGCTGACTGCGGGCGCTCCGGTGGTTACGGTCGTGGATGCCGAGGTTTCCCGACCACCCGAGGAGCGATCGCATGCCACCCTCTCCGTCCCGGCTTTTCTCGGAGATAGCGACGGCCGAACGACCGGCCGCGACCACAGTGGTCATGCGACGTGCGGTGGTGCTCGGTGGCAGCATGGCCGGGCTGATGGCTGCTCGGGTGTTGAGCGACCACGCCGAGGAAGTGCTGATCATCGAACGGGACCCGTCCGATGTCGATGCCGGGCCTCGTCCAGGTGTGCCCCAGGGCAGCCAGGTGCACGCGCTGCTGCCCGCCGGTCAGGTCCAGTTGGAACGCTGGTTTCCCGGCATCGCCGACGAGGCGCTCGCGCTCGGTGCCCCTCCGCCACCGAGCGACCAGGGCACGGCGAAGATCTTCGTGAACGGCGTGCTGGGGCTGCCGCCGGCAGCGACCGGCACCGGGCCGGCGCTGATCACCACGCGTCCGTTCCTGGAGGCGCTGGTCCGGCGGCGGACGCTCGCCGTCGACAACATCCGCATGGTGTACGGCCGGGCGGACGGGCTGCTCTTCGACGAGCGGCGCGTCACCGGCGCGCGATACGTGCCTGAGGGCGGCACCGAGCCGGTCGTCGAACCGGCCGACCTGGTGGTTGACGCGATGGGGCGGTCCAGCCGGCTCAGCGACTGGCTGGCCGAGCACGGCTGGCCCCGCCCGCCGATGCGACGAATGCCGATCAAGCTGAACTACGCGACGGCGCTCTACCGGCGCGACGAGAAGGTCAGCGACGCCTGGGTGGCGGTCTTTCACACTATGGCGGGCAAGGGTCGTACCGCCCGGATCGGTGGGATCAACTCGGTCGAGGGTGACCGCTGGATCATGCTGGTAGCCGGCTACGACGAGGACCGGCCCAGCCGCGACGTCGCCGACTTCACCGCACGCTGCCGTGAGCACTACCCGCGGATGTTCGGCGACATCGCTGAGCACGGGGAGATGCTGGGCGGGGTGATCACCTACCACCAGGCGGACAGCCGACGCCGCGACTTCGACAAGCTCGACCGCCTGCCCGCCGGGTTGGTTGCCGCCGGTGACGCGGTCGCGTCCTTCAACCCGGTGTACGGCCAGGGCATGACCTCCGCGACGCTGCACGCTTCCTGCCTGTCGGCGTACCTCCGGTCCGGCCCGAAGCCGCACGACGAGCCCGCGCGGACGTACTTCGACCACGTCCGGGTGGTCGTCGACGCCGCCTGGCAGATCTCCACCACCGCCGACATCGAGCTTCCGCACGTCGACGGGCCGTACCCGCCCGGGTACAAGGTCACCAAGTGGTTCGGTGACCTGCTCTTCCGGACGTCGTTGACCGACCCGGTGCTCAACGCCCGGCTGGGTCGGGTCACCACCATGCTCGACCACCCGGCGACCCTGAGCCGCCCCGGCACCCTGTTCCGAGCGCTCCGGCTCGGCCTGTTCCGGAGCCGTTAGACGTCGGCCGTTCGTCGCGAAACCCGCCGTCGCCGGGAGGCTCGGGGAAGAATGGTGGGCCGGGGAGGGGCGCTGCGACGAACCCGGGGGAGCAGGCGTGCTCGGAACCAGCCTCCTGGGCCGGCTTCGCCGTCGTGACCCGGGGGACGCCATCCTGCGACGCGCGGCACGCCTGACGCTCGTCGCGTCCGTCGTCTTCTACGGCTGCCGCTACGGCGCGGGCAGTTCGGTGCTCGCCACGTACGGCCTGTTCGGCGTGATCGCCGCCGGGTCGTTCGCGCAGCTGCCCGGCCCGGCACCGCAGCGGGCGCGGAACCTAGTCCTGTCTCTGCCGGCGGTCTGGGCGCTGATCGCCGCGGGCTCGCGCGGTCGCGTTACGGGAGGTGCTCGCCGGGGCGGACCGGCTGGCGGCGGACGCGCCGCCGGAGCCGATCCCGGACCTGGCGGCGGCGCGGTTGCTGCGTTCGTGCGCCGAGACCACCAGGGCCGCTGGCCGGAGCCTGTCGCCGGGTGTCCCGGCAGTGGACCTCGGTGACCTGGACGCCGCGATCGGTCGCGCTGAGGTGGCGTACCCCGGGGGAGAGGGCGACGGCCGCGACGGGTCGGACGTACCCCGGTTGTGCCGGGACGCGACGGTGCTGGCCCTCGCCGACCAGGTGCGGGTCTTCGCCGTCGGTGCCCGGGTGGCCACCGGGGCGCGGCTCGACGGCGAGGATGCCTACTCAGGGCTGTTCGAGTACGCGCGGCGCGGCCGTTGGACGCTGTACTGGTGGCAGTTCCGCTCCCACCTGGCACCCCGCTCGGCCCACCTGCACAGCTCGCTGCGGCTGGCCGTGGCGCTTGCCATCGCTCGGGTGGCCGCCGGGCTGTTGCAGCTGACCCACGGCTTCTGGGTGCTGCTGGCCACCCTCACGGTCCTGCGTACCTCGGCCGCGGACACCCGCACGGCGCTCCGGCCGGCCGTGCTGGGCACGATCATCGGTGCGGTCGTCAGCGGCGGGGTGATGCTCGTCGTCGACGAGCCGATCGTGTACGCCGTCGTCCTGCCGGTCACCCTGATGCTGGCCTTCGGTGTTGGTCGCCTACTCGGCCCGGTGTGGCAGCAGGCGCTGTTCACCCTGCTGCTGACGGTCGTCTTCGCTCAGCTCAGCCCTGAAGGGTGGCGGCTCGCCGAGGCCCGGCTCGTCGACGTACTTCTCGGCGCGGTGATCGGCGTGCTCGCCGGGGTGGCGATATGGCCGCGTGGCGCGAGCCGCGACCTACGGCACAATGCCACCGGCTATCTGGCGGCCAACGCGTACGCGGTCGAGCAGACCGTCCAGGCGATGCTCGGTGGCGCTTCGCCTCCCGACCGTGCCCTCGACCTCGTCCGTCGGCAGATGGTCCTCGTCGACTCGTCGTACTGCCAGTACCACTTGGAGCGGCACGATCCGCACCGTCAGCAGGTGAACTGGGAGGCCGTCCTGAGTGCCGGGCACCACGTGGTGCCCGGCGCCGAGTCGCTGTTGCGGCGCAACCCGCCCGGCTGCCTCGCCGGCTGGCCCGCGGCGGCGGCGCTGCTGCGGGACTCCGCAGGGCACCTGCAATCGGTGTACGACGACCTCGCCGGCGAGGTGGCGCACGGCCGGCCGCCGGGCCCGACGCCTGTCCTGACCGCCTGTTCCGATGAGCTGGACCGGATCCGTCCGCTTCTCGGCGAGGTCGACCCTCAGTCGGTTCGGCACCTGGTGGAGGTTGACCGGTGGCTCTCCGGTCTCGCCGACAGTCTCGCCCGGATCCACGCGCCCGCTGGTGACAGACCGGCCCGCCGCCGCTGACGTTGTTCGGCGCGATGGCGTCGTACCCTCTGCTGTTTGTGCTTGTCGGCTTCCGGCCGAGACCTGACAGGCCGCCGTTCGCCGATTGGTCGTGCCCGTTCGACGCCGCCCCGCCTAGCGTCGACGACATGGAGATCGAGCAGGCACAGAAGCTGTGGCAGCCGGAGCCCGGTTGGTTGAACACCGCCACCTACGGGTTGCCGCCCGAGCCGGCCTGGACGGCGCTGCAGGAGGCCCTCGCCGAGTGGCGGGTCGGCCGTACGTCGTGGGAGGGCTGGGGCGAGTCGGTGCTTCGGGCCCGGACGGCGTTCGCCGGCCTCGTCGGAGTGCCGGTCGGTGACGTGGCGGTCGGTGCGGCCGTGTCCCAGCTCCTCGCGCCGGTCGCGGCGGCGCTGCCGGCCGGGGCCACGGTGGTGGTCCCCGAGGTCGAGTTCACCTCGAACCTGTTCCCCTGGCTGGTCCAGGAGGATCGTGGGGTCACGGTTCGTACGGTGCCGCCGGAGTCGCTGGTCGACGCGATCGACGCCGACACCGATCTGGTCGCGTTCAGTCTGGTGCAGTCGGCCGACGGGGCTGTCGCGGCGTACGACGAGATCGTGGCGGCGGCCCGTACGCACGGCGCCCTGGTGGTGGTGGACGCCACCCAGGCGTGTGGCTGGCTGCCGTTCGACGCGAGCCGGGCCGACGTGGTGGTGGTCGGCGGCTACAAGTGGCTGATGAATCCGCGTGGCACCGCGTACGCCTATCTGGCTCCGGCGTTGCGCGACCGGCTGCGCCCCGACGCCGCCGGCTGGTACGCGGGCCGCGACCCGCACGCCTCCTACTACGGCCCGCCGCTGCGGCTGGCCGACGACGCCCGCCGGTTCGACATCTCACCGGCCTGGTTCAGCTGGGTCGGGGCGGCGCCCGCCCTGGAGTTGGTCGCCGAGATCGGCGTGCCGGCGATCCGGGCGCACGACGTGGCGCTGGCCAACCGGTTCCTGACGGGGCTGGGCCGGCCGACGGGGCAGAGCGCCATCGTCAGCGTGGACGTGCCCGACGCGCAGCAGCGCCTGGCGACGGCCGGCATCCGGGCGGCGGTCCGCGCCGGACGGGTCCGCGCCTCGTTCCACATCTACTCCACCGAGGCCGACGTGGACGCGGCCCTGGAGGCGCTGACCGACTGAGCCCCGCTCAGGCCAGGTGACCGCCGATCTTCGTGTAGCCGCGCAGCAGATCGCGGGAGATGATCAGCCGCTGCATCTCGTCGGTGCCCTCGAAGATGCGGTACAGCCGGACCTGCCGGTACCAGCGTTCGATGGGCAGCTCACGGGTGTAACCCATGCCGCCGTGGATCTGGAGCACCCGGTCGACGACCCGGTTGACCATGCCGGCGCCGTAGAGCTTGCCCATCGACGAGGCGTGCCGGGGGTCCATGCCCTGGTCGACCGTCCACGCCGAGCGCAACACCAGCCAGCGGGCCGCCTCCAGCTCGGTCTCCGAGTCGGCGATCATCCATTGGATGGCCTGGTTGGTGCCGATCTTCGCGCCGAAGGTCTCACGGGTGTTGGCGTAGTCGATGGCCATCTGCAGCACCCGTTCGGCGATGCCGATGGCGTGTGACGGGATGGTGTAGCGGCCCTTGCCGATCCACTCCATGCCCAGTGTGAAGCCCTGCCCGATCTCGCCGAGGATGTTGCGGTGCGGCACGCGTACGCCGTCGAAGATGAGCGACGCCGGCCCGCCCTCGCCCATGGTCTGGATCCACTCGGAGCGCCAGCCCATCGCCCGGTCCACCAGGAACGCGGTGGCGCCGCCGTTGCGGGCGCCCTTCTCCCGGTCGGTCACCGCGACCACGATGGCGAAGTCGGCATCGTGGCCTCCGGTGATGAAGGTCTTCTCGCCGTCGAGGACCCAGTCGTCGCCGTCGCGGCGGGCGGAGAGTCGGATGTTCGCGGCGTCCGAGCCCGCCCCCGGCTCGGTGATCGCGAAACAGGAGCGCCGCTCGCCCTCGATGGTCGGGATGAGGAACTCCTGCTTCTGCTCCTCGGTGGCGTGGAACAGGATGTTGTCCGCCTCGCCGCCGAAGCGGAACGGCACGAACGTGTGGCCCAGCTCGGTCCAGATCAGTGACTGGAGCACCGCCGGCAGGTCCATCCCGCCGTACTCTTCCGGGGTGGCCAGGCCCCAGAAGCCGAACTTGCGCGCCTTCTGTTGCAGCTCACGCACCTCGGAGTGGTCGAGGCCCGGCTGGTGCGCCCGCTCCCGGCGGAGCACCTCCGCCTCCAGGGGCATCACCTCGCGGCGGATGAACGATCGGACGGTGTCCCGTACCGCCCGCTCCTCGTCGGTCAGCGAAAAGTCCACGGTGGTCCTCCTGGCGTTGGCGCAGCCGGTCACCCTTAAACTAGCGCTGTAAGTTTTGCCGCGTCCAGACCCAAAGCCGAGACCGCGAGGAGCGCCGTGCCCCGACCACGTCAGCCCCGGCTCACCCGGCAGCTCATCGTCGAGACCGCCACCGCGCTGATCGACGCCGAGGGCCTGCCGGCGTTCTCCACCCGCCGGCTCGCCGCCGAGCTGGGCGTACGCGGGCCATCGCTCTACAACCACTTCGCCACCAAGGACGAAATCCTGGACGCCGTCGCCGACACGGTCACCGGCGTCGTCGACACCAGCGGTTTCGCCAGCCGGGACTGGGCCGCCGCGCTGCGCGACTGGGCCTGGTCATACCGGCGGGCGCTCACCGCGCACCCCAACATCGTGCCGTATCTGGCCCAGGGGCCGGGCCGCCGACCGGCCGCGCTGGCCATGGCCGACGCGGTCTACGGCGGGCTGGTACGCGCCGGCTGGCCGCCCGCGCGGGCCACCCACATCGGCGCTGCCCTGCGCTACTTCGTGGCCGGCTCGGCGCTCGGCTCCTTCGCCCGCGGTTTCGTCGAGGACCCCGAGCTGTACGCGGCGCACTACCCGCACCTGCGTCAGGCGCACCGGCTCGCCGAGCACCAGCAGAGCGTGGACGAGGGCGCCTTCGCCCTCGGCCTGGACGCCCTGCTGCACGGCCTGGCCGCCGAGTACGCCCGCACCGTCGGCGCGGTGGAGTCCGCCCTGCCTAGCGGGTAGCGTCCAAACTCCCAGCGCTAGTTTCATCGCCCATCGCCCACCCCCGAAGGGACGACATGGACCTCGCCGCCCCGCCGTCGCAGCTGCTGCCCGACGCCCTGCGCCTCCGGCGCCACCTGCACATCGCCGGCGAGTGGACCGAGTCCACCGCCAGTGACGTGATCGACGTGGAGAACCCGAGCACCGGTGAGCTGATCGGTCAGGTGCCAGCCGGCACCCCGGCCGATGTGGACCGCGCCGTTGCCGCCGCCCGCGCCGCGTTCCCCGGCTGGTCGGCCACCGCTCCCGCCGAGCGGTCCGCCCACCTCGACCGGCTGCACACCGCGCTCGCCGCGCGCGCCAACGACCTCGCCCGCACCATCGCCGTGGAGCTGGGCGCACCGCTCAAGCTCGCCACCCGGGTGCAGGTCGGGCTGCCGTTGACCGTGCTGCGCGACCACGTCGCGCTCGCCGCCCGCCCACCGGTCGAGGAGAGCATCGGCAACTCCCTCGTCGTCCGCGAGCCGATCGGCGTGGTCGGCGCGATCACCCCGTGGAACTACCCGCTGCACCAGGTGATGGCCAAGCTGGCGCCCGCGCTGGCCGCCGGCTGCACGGTGGTGCTCAAGCCCAGCGAGCTGACCCCGCTGACCGCGTACCTGCTCTTCGACGCGGTCACCGAGGCCGGGCTGCCGCCGGGTGTGCTCAACCTCGTCCCCGGCACCGGGCCGGTGGTCGGCGAGGCCCTCGCTGGGCATCCCGACGTCGACCTGGTCTCGTTCACCGGCTCCACCGCCACCGGCGCGCGGATCATGCGGCGCGCCGCCGACCGGATCGCCCGGGTCGCGCTGGAGCTGGGCGGCAAGTCCGCCAACGTGATCCTCGCCGACGCCGACCTGGCCACCGCGGTCAAGGTGGGCGTCGGCAACGCCCTGCTCAACTCCGGCCAGACCTGCACGGCGTGGACGCGGATGCTGGTGCACCGCGACCGGTACGACGAGGCGCTCGACCTGATCGCCACGGCAGTGGCCGGCTACCGGCTCGGCGACCCGTTCGACCCGGCCACCCGGCTCGGCCCGCTGGTCTCCGCCGCCCAGGTCGAACGGGTGCGCGGCCACGTCGACCGGGCCCTCGCCGACGGTGCCCGACTGGTCGCCGGCGGCCCGGATGCCCCGGTGCCCGCCCAGGGGCACTTCGTCGCCCCGACCGTCTTCGCCGACGTGCACCCCGACAGCGCGCTCGCCCAGGAGGAGGTCTTCGGCCCGGTGCTCGCCGTCATCCCGTTCGACGACACCGACGAGGCGGTCGCCATCGCCAACAACTCGAAGTACGGGCTGGCCGGCGCGGTCTGGTCCGCCGACACCGACGCGGCGCTCGCGGTCGCCCGGCGGCTGCGCACCGGCGCCGTCGACATCAACGGCGCGCCGTTCAACCCGCTCGCTCCGTTCGGTGGTTACAAGCAGTCCGGCCTGGGCCGGGAGTTGGGCGTGCACGGCCTCGCCGAGTTCTGCGAGCTGAAGGCGATCCAGCGATGAGCGGCCCTGAGCTGGCCCCGACCGCAGCGGCGGGCGGCCCCGCGCCGACGGCCGCGCCGGTCACCGTTCGCGCGCTGGTGGCGCGCGAGTCCGGCGCCGAGCTGCGGGTCGAGCGGGTACGCCTGCCCGCGCCCGGCCCCGGCGAGGTGCGGGTGACGATCCGCGCCGCCGGTGTCTGCCACTCCGACCTGTCCATGGTGAACGGCACCCTCGCCGCGAGGTTCCCGCTGGTGCTCGGGCACGAGGCGACCGGGGTGGTGGCCGAGACCGGGCCCGGAAGCCGGCTGGCGGTCGGCACGCCGGTGGTGCTCAACTGGGCGCCGGCCTGCCGGGCCTGCTGGTGGTGCCGGCGCGGGGAGCCGTGGCTCTGCGCCGACACCACGGCCCCGACTGTGCCGCGTGGCGAAACCGACGACGGCCTCCCGCTGCACCTGACCCTCGGCCTCGGCGCGCTCGCCGAGGCGGTGGTGGTGCCCGAGAACGCCGTCATCCCGATCCCCGCCGGTCTGCCCCCGGAGCGGGCCGCGCTGCTCGGCTGCGCGGTGCTCACCGGCGTCGGCGCGGTCGGCAACACCGCCCGGGTGGCTCCCGGCGAGTCGGTGGCGGTGATCGGGCTCGGCGGCGTCGGGCTGGCCGTGCTCTCCGCGGCCCGCCGGGCCGGCGCCACCACGATCCTGGCCGTCGACGTCGCCGAGGCCAAGCGCGACCTGGCGTTCGCCGCCGGCGCGACCGACTTCCTGCTCTCCGACGACCGGCTCTCCAAGGAGGTACGGGCGCGCACCGAGGGTCGGGGCGTCGACCACGCCTTCGAGTGTGTCGGCCGTGCCACCACCATCCGGGCGGCCTGGCGGCTCACCCGGCGTGGGGGAGCGGTGACCGTGGTCGGCATGGGCGCCAAGGACGACATGGTCAGCCTCGGCGCGCTGGACATCTTCCACTCCGCCCGTACGCTGCGCTCCTCGGTGTACGGCTCGTCCGACCCGGACCGCGAGGTGCCCGTGCTGGCCGCCGAGCTGGCTGACGGCTCGCTGGATCTCGGCGTACTGGTCAGCGGCACGATCCCGTTGGACGACGCGCCCACGGCGTTCGGCCGGCTGGCCCGGGGCGAGGGCGCTCGCTGGGTGGTCACCCTGGACTGAGCACGCGGGTCGGCCGGTGCGAGGGTGGGCCGCGTTGCGGGTTGGTGTGGGTGTGGGCCGGGAGGTCGCATGACGGTGTTCGCCTGTGCGGGTTGCGGTGCACGCTGAGCGTGCCGTTGTCGCGGGTGCCACTTCCGATCCGGGCGCCGGCACGATGCCCGTCGACGCCCGCCGAGACGACCCGCCGCCGCTGATGCCCGCCGGGCTGTTTCGACCCGACGTGGCGGTGTTCCTCTGCACGCTGGCGCGGCTGCGCGAGGTCCGCCAGCCGTGGCTGCGGGCGATCTACGACCACGTCACGGGCCATCCGTACTCCTATCCGTTCTGACCAGACGAACGGATGTCGTCGAGCAGGGCGGACCGCAGGCAGGGCCAGGTGATGGGCCCGTCGCGCCCTCTTATACCTAGCAGTACTATGCATAATGGTTCTAGGCTTGGATTGGGGGAGCGTGGTGAGGTCTCGTGAAGGTCGCTAAGGATCTGGTGGCCGCCTCGGCGACACCGATGGTGCTCGGCATCCTGGCCGGGGGTGAGAGCTACGGCTACGCCATCCTCAGGCGGATCAACGAGCTGTCCGGAGGTGAGCTGGACTGGACCGAGGGGCTGCTGTACCCGTTGCTGCACCGGCTCGAGCGGCTCGCTTATGTGGAGTCGAGCTGGCAGTCGGTCGCCGGCGAGCGGAGGCGCAAGTACTACCGCATCACCGACAGGGGCCTGGCCGAGCTGGCCGAGCAGCGCCGGCAGTGGGACACCGTCGTGGGCGCGCTCAAGGAGATCTGGCACGACCGTACGCCGCTCACGGTGCGCCCGCTGGAGGGCCTCGCATGACGGCACACGACGGTCCGGAGGAGTTGGAGGCGCAGTTCGAGCAGTGGCGCCAGTACGTGCTCCGCCGCAGGGAGCTGCAACCGTCGGACGCCGACGAGCTCGAAGACCACCTCCGCGGCTCGGTCGACGAGCTCGTCGCGGCGGGCCTGAGCCCGGACGAGGCGTTCCTGGTCGCGGTCAAGCGGATGGGCAGCCTCGACGAACTCTCCCGCGAGTTCGCCCGGGAGCACTCGGAACGGCTGTGGAAGCAGCTGGTGCTGACCGGCGACTCCGGCAGCCCGGCCACCGGCACGCGCTCCCGGCGGGACCTGTGGGTCATGCTGGGCTGTGCGGCCGGCGCGGTCGCGTCCGTCAAGGTGCCGGCGCTGTTCGGGCTGACCTTCAACGACGACGGCTCGTTCTACGCGCGGAACTTCACGCTGTTCGCGCTGCCCTGGCTGGCGGCGTTCCTGGCCTGGCGCCGCAGCGCCCGACCGGCGGTGATCGCGGTGCTGGTGGCGCTGTTCGCCCTCGGCGCCGTGGCGGCCAACGTCTATCCCCTGGCGGACGACTCGCAGTCCGTGGTCGTCACCAGCGTCCACCTTCCCATCGCCTTGTGGCTCGTGGTCGGTCTGGCCTACGTCGCTGACGACTGGCGCTCGTCTCGCCGACGCATGGACTTCATCCGCTTCACCGGCGAGTGGTTCATCTACTTCGTGCTGATGGCCCTCGGCGGCGGCGTGCTCGCCGCGTTCCTGTTCAACACCTTCGACGCCATCGGAATCGTCCCGGAGGAGTTCATCTCGCACTGGCTCCTTCCCTGCGGCGCCGCGGCAGCGGTCGTCGTGGCCGGGTGGCTCGTCGAGGCCAAGCAGAGCGTCGTCGAGAACATCGCGCCGGTCCTCACGCGGCTGTTCACCCCGCTCTTCACGGCCGCCCTGCTCGCCTTCCTCGTCGCCGTCGTCTGGACCAGCCACGGCATCGACGTCGAGCGCGAGGCGCTGATCCTGTTCGACCTCCTGCTGGTCGTGGTGCTGGGGCTGCTGCTCTACTCGCTCTCGGCCCGCGATCCGCTGGCCCCGCCCGGCCCGTTCGACAAGCTCCAACTCGCACTCGTGCTCAGCGCGTTGGCGATCGACGTGCTGGTGCTGCTGGAGATCACCGGGCGCATCACCGACGACTACGGCAGCACGCCCAACCGGGCGGCAGCGCTCGGCGAGAACGCGATCCTGCTGGTCAACCTCGCGTGGTCGGCGTGGCTCCTGCTGAGCTTCGTCCGTCGGCGTACACCGTTCGCGGCGCTCGAACGGTGGCAGACCGGCTACCTGCCGGTGTACGCCGCGTGGGCCTGGATCGTGGTCCTCGTCTTCCCGCCGTTGTTCAGCTACGCCTAGACGGCGCGATCGACGTGACGCGGAAGCCGGCCCGCCCGCCAAGGGTGGGCCGGCTGCACGTCACTTGCCGGTGACGATGCCCGGGTTGATGCACAGACCCGGGTTGGCGCCGTTCTTCTCGGCGATCTCCAGGCAGCGGGTCACCTTGTCGACCTTCGCGTTGGTCTCGGTGATCTGCTTGGAGATCTCCGCGTTCTTACGGTCCTGCTCCAGGTTGCGGGTCTGTGCCAGCTTGTCCTGGAACGCCTTGATGTTGCCCTCGGTCTTGTCGTCGTGGTTCACCCGGGTGATGGTCACCGAGAGGATGTCCACGTCGGTGGCGAGCCGAGTGTCCGCGCTGGTCTTGATGTTCGCCGCGAACGGCTTCAGGTCGACGTTGAGGTCGCCGGTCTGGGCGTCGATCTTCTCCAGCGGGTTGTACGCGGCGAAGGCGTCGTTGACCGCGCTGTCGAGCTGCACACCCACCCGCTGGCCCCGGAAGCTGACGAAGTCTCCCTTGTAGTCCATGAACTGCTTCGGCGCGTTCTCCGGCTTGACCTGCCACTCGATGAGCACCTCGACGCAGGCGTCGGCGAGCGTGCCGGTGCGGACCCGTACGCAGTTGTTGCCGCCGATGTGGTCGTACTTCTGCCGGCCCGCGTCCCACTCGCCGACCTTCTGCCAGGGGGCCACCCACTTCAGGCCCGAGCCGGTCACCTCGCCGGTGGGCTTGCCGAAGCTGGTGACGATGCCGACCGAGCGGATGGGCACCGAGTGGGCGCTGGAGGCGACGCCGATCAGCACGGTGACGGCGAAGAGGCCGAGCGCCGCGAGGGCAGCGGTCCGTTTCATGGCGCTTCTGGGGGCGACGAGCGCCAGGACGGCGCTGACCGCCATGGCGACGGCGAAGACGATCGCCATGGTGAAACCGGCGGGCATGGGTTGGGGCCTTTCGTTGGGGCTGTGTGGATCATCAACCTAGGGGGGCCGGTCAAGTCGGTGACGCCGGGGAGTGGAGTTTGCGCACGTCTCCCGGCGGCTGAATATGGATGACATCGACATGGTTCGACGTGCATGGCCGGCCGTAGGTTTCGTCCACGCGACGGCCCTGTGACCACGGTCACCGAAGCGACCGTCGCCGCGACCGTGCGGAGGATGAGGCGATGGCCGGGCAAGCGCTCCTGTCGGCCCGTGGGCTGACCCGCGACTTCCGGGGCTTCCGGGCGGTCGACGACGTCGACCTCGACGTCGCGCCGGACAGTGTGCACGCGCTGGTCGGCCCGAACGGCGCGGGCAAGACCACCCTGTTCAACCTGCTCACCGGCTTCCTGCGCCCCAGCGGCGGGCGGATCGAGCTGGCCGGGCGGGACGTCACCGGGCTGCCCCCGGAGCAGGTCGCCCGGCTCGGCGTGGCCCGCTCGTTCCAGATCACCAGCCTCTTCCCGCAGCTGTCCGCCCGGGAGCACGTCGCGTTGGCCCTGCAGTCGTCCAGTGGACTGGGTTGGCGGTTCTGGCGCTCGGCGAAGCTGATGGGCCGCTACACCGAGCGGGCCGACGAGTTGCTGTCGATGGTGGGGCTGGCCGACCTGGCACAGGCCCCGTCCGAGTCGCTGTCGTACGGCCGCAAACGGGCCTTGGAGCTGGCCATCGCCCTGGCACTGGACCCGAAGGTGCTGCTGCTCGACGAGCCGACCGCCGGGATGGGCATGGAGGACGTCGACCGCACCGTCGAGCTGATCAGTCAGGTCCGTCAGGGCCGGACCGTGGTGATGGTCGAGCACAACATGAGCGTGGTCGGCCGCCTCGCCGACACCGTCACCGTGCTGCAGGCCGGCAAGGTCCTCGTCGAGGGCCCGTACGAGCAGGTTCGCGCGGACGAGCGCGTCATCACCGCCTACCTGGGAGCCGCTGATGCTGCGCATTGAGAACCTCTCCGCCGCGTACGGCGAGGCGCAGGTGCTGCGGGACGTCAGCCTCCAGGTCGCCGCCGGTGAGGTGGTCACCCTGGTGGGGCGCAACGGCGCCGGCAAGTCCACTCTGCTGCGCTGCGTGATGGGGCTGCACTCCGGCCAGCGCGGCTTGGTCGAGTTGGACGGGCGTGACATCACGAGGCTGCCGGCGCACAAGCGGGCCCGCCTGGGGCTGGGCTGGGTGCCCGACGACCGGGGCAGCTACGCCACCCTGACCGTCACCGAGAACCTCACCCTGCCGCCCAGGGTCGGCCCCGACCCGTGGTCGCTGGAGCGGGTGTACGAGGCGTTCCCCGCCCTCTACAGCCGTCGGGACTCGGCGGCCACCATGCTCTCCGGCGGCGAGCAGCAGATGCTAGCGCTGGCCCGGGTGCTGCGGATGGGCGCCCGGCTGCTGCTCTGCGACGAGCCCACCGAGGGGCTCTCTCCACTGTTGGTGCAGCAGGTCGGTGACCTGCTGCGGGAGGCCAAGCGGCACGGGGTGACCGTGCTGCTGGTCGAGCAGAACCTGCACTTCGCCACGGGTGTCGCCGACCGGCACTACCTGCTGGCCGAGGGACGCGTCGCCGAGGCGATGGACAACTCCGAGGTGCGTTCGCGGGAACGCGAGCTGCTCGCGTACCTCGGGATCTGATTTTTCAACGACGACCCGCGCGACGACGCACGGGATGGATGGAGTGGGCATGCGCAGGACGGTGGGTGTGGCGGCGGCGTCGGCCGCGGTGGTGCTGGTCGCCGGTTGCGGCGGCGGTGGGCCCCAGTCGGGTGGCGACCAGAAGCTGACCGGCGACAAGATCGTGCTGGGCGTGCTCAACGACCAGTCCGGGGCGTACTCGGAGTTGTCCGGCAAGAACTCGGTGACGGCGGTGGAGATGGCCATCGCCGACTTCACCGCCAAGTACGGCGACAAGGCGGTGACCAAGGACATCACCGTGCAGACCGCCGACCACCAGAACAAGCCGGACGTGGCCAACTCGAAGGCCCAGGAGATGTACGACCGCAAGGGCGTCGACCTGATCCTGGACGTGCCCACCTCGTCGGCGGCACTGAAGGTCGCCGACGTGGCGAAGGAGAAGAAGAAGCTCTACTTCAACATCGGTGCGGCGACCACCGATCTGACCGGCAAGAGCTGCAACAAGTACACCTTCCACTACGCGTACGACACGTACATGTTGGCCCACGGCACCGGGAAGACCACCACCGAGCAGATCGGCAAGAACTGGTACATCCTGTACCCGAACTACGCCTTTGGTCAGGACATGGAGAAGAGCTTCTCCACCGCGATCACGGCGGCCGGCGGCAAGGTGGTCGCCAAGGACGGCGCGCCGTTCCCGAACACCAGTGGCGACTTCTCCACCTTCCTGCTCAAGGCGCCCAACCTGACCCCGAAGCCGGACGTGCTGGGCACCATGCAGGCTGGCGCGGAGCTGGTCAACGTGGTGAAGCAGTACAACGAGTTCAAGCTGCGCGACAAGGGCGTCGACCTGGCGGTGGGGCTGATGTTCCTCACCGACATCCACTCGCTCACCCCGGCCGCGCTTGCCGGCACCACGTACACCGACGCCTGGTACTGGAACTTCGACGCGAAGAACCGGGAGTTCGCCGACCGCTTCCAGCAGAAGGCCGGCACCCGGCCGACCTTCGCGCACGCGGCCAACTACTCGGCGGCCCTGCAGTACCTGGAGGCGGTGCAGGCCGCCGGCACCGACGACGCGGACGCCGTGGTCAAGGGCCTGGAGGGCAAGACGGTCGAGGACGTCTTCCTGCGCAACGGCAGGATCCGCGCCGAGGACCACCGGGTGGTGCACGACGCGTACCTGGCCCAGGTGAAGCCCCAGTCCGAGGTCACCGAGCCGTGGGACTACGTGAAGGTGCTCAAGACGATCCCCGCCGCGGAGGCGTTCCGCGCGCCCTCCGCGGACTGCAAGCTATGACTGGATTCGCGCAGAACACGTTCAACGGGTTGGTGAGCGGGGCGTTCTACGCCCTGCTCGCCCTCGGGCTGGCGGTCATCTTCGGCATGCTGCGGGTGGTCAACTTCGCGCACGGAGCGTTCTACATGCTCGGCGCGTTCGGGGCGTACGTGCTGCTCACCGAGGCGGGCGTGCCGTTCTGGGCGGCCCTGGTGATCATGCCGGTGGGGCTGGGCCTGCTCGGGATGGCGTTGGAACGCGCCGTGATCCATCGGCTGACCAAGCTCGACCCGCTCTACAACTTCCTGCTGACCTTCGGCCTGACGCTGATCCTGCAGGATCTGGTGAAGCTGCGGTACGGCGTGCAGTCCAGCCCGTACGCCACCCCGTCGCTGTTGAGCGGGTCGGTCAACTTCGGGCTCTTCGACTTCCCGACCTACCGGGTGTTCATCCTCGTCTTCGCGGTGCTGCTCTGCGTCGCGGTGTGGTGGGTGCTCACCCGTACCCGGATCGGCATGGTGGTCCGCGCGGCCACCGAGCGGCCCGACCTGACCCGCGCTTTCGGTATCGACGTCGGACGTTGGGTGACCCCGGTCTTCGGCTTCGGCATCGGGCTCGCCGGGCTGGCCGGTGTGCTGGCCGCGCCGATGCGCGCGGTCAACCCGCTGATGGGGGCCGACCTGATCATCGTGGTGTTCGCGGTGGTCGTGATCGGTGGGCTGGGCTCGATCTTCGGTTCGGTCGCCGCGGGCTTCGGCATCGGTCTGATCCAGGCGTGGGGCGAGGCGTACCTGTCCAACTTTCCGATCGTGTCGCAGACGATCGTCTTCATCGTGATGGCCGTCGTGCTGCTCTGGCGACCGGCCGGACTGTTCGGTCGTGAGGAGGCGCCGGCATGACCAGCACCGTGGACACTCCCGCCGACGCGTCCCGTTCGACGCCGCCGTCCGGGCTGATCGCCGTGGCCCGGGCGCCCGGCTGGATGCGGTACGCGCTGCTCGCCGTCGGGCTGGTCGTCGCGGCGTGGCTGCCCAACGGCCTCTACCCGGCGGTCGCGGTGGACATCCTCTGCTGGGCGCTGTTCGCCGTGGCGGTGGACCTGCTGCTCGGCTTCACCGGGCTGATGTCCTTCGGTCACGCCGCGTTCTGGGGCACTTCGGCGTACGTCACCGGGTTGGTGGCCATCCACGCGGGCCTGCCGTTTCCGCTCGCGGTGCTGGCCGGCGCGCTCGCCGCGGCCGTGCTGGCGGTGCCGATCGGCTACCTGGCGGTCAAGCGGACCGGCATCTACTTCGCCATGGTGACCCTGGCCTTCGCGCAGATGGTCTACTACGTGGCCAACGAGTGGCGCTCGGTGACCCAGGGCGAGAACGGGCTCCAGGGCGTACCCCGGGAATTGTTCGGTTGGGATCTCACCGACGACTACTTCTTCTACTACGCGATCCTGCCGATCGTGCTGCTCGGGCTGGCCGCCGCCTGGCGGATCGTGCACTCACCGTTCGGTCGGGTGCTGGTCGGCATCCGGGACAACCCGGCCCGGGCGCGGGCGCTCGGTTATCCGGTGCACCGCTACAAGCTCACCGCGTTCGTCCTCTCCGGGTTCATCGCCGGACTCGGCGGTGGGCTGTTCGCGGTCGGGCACCGGTTCGTCTCGCTGGACGTGCTGCACTGGACCACCTCCGGCAAGGCCGTCATCGTGGTGGTGCTCGGCGGGATCGGCACGCTCTGGGGCGGCGTGCTCGGCGCCGGCATCGTGGTCCGGTTGGAGGACTGGTTGTCGTTCTCCGGGTTCGAGGCGATCGGCCTGGTGACCGGCGGCATCTTCGTCCTCGTCGTGGTGCTGTTCCGGCGCGGCATCTGGGGCAGTGCCGCCGCGCTGGCCCATCGGCTGGCGGCCCGCCGCCGGTAAATCTCGCGATGGGCGCATCCATCGCGCGCCGTTTCAGCGAACCCCCGGGTAGGGAACGTCTACCCGGGGGGACGTCTGGTGCTGACCGTTTCGATGCCGGTGGATGCCGTGGAGATCGCGCACAAGCGCGTCTCGCTGGCGGCTGAGGACCTAGACGGTAACCGTGTCGCCACGGTGCTGCTGGAGATGGCCCGCGCGTGGGGCGTGCCGGCGCTCTGGGAGCAGGTCTGCCGGCCGCTGCTGGCCCAGCTGCCGGGGCGCACCGCCATCGAGATCGCCGTCGAGCACGCCCTCTGTGAGGGTGTCCGGGTCGGGTTGGACGTGTACCTCCGGGAGCCGGGCCGGTCACTGCCCACTGGTGGGGTGCTGCTGGCCGGCGCCGAGAAGGAGGCGCACTGCCTCGGCCTGAACGCGCTCTCCGCCGCGCTGCGCGAGCAGGGGCGCGGCTGTCTGCATCTCGGCCCCGCGCTGCCCTGGCGCGCGCTGCCCAGCGCGGTGAACCGAGCCCGCCCGCGCACCGTCGTGCTGTGGTCGCAGACGCCGGTCACCGGCCGCGCGTACCGCCTCGTGCGCTTCGCCCGGGACTTCCCGCTACTGCGGGTGTACGGCGCGGGGCCGGGCTGGATCGAGCCGCTCACCGCTCCGGCGAACCACCTGGGCACGCTGCCTGCCGCTGTCGCCGCCTGTCTGGCCGCGTCTCCGGGACGTGATGCCCACCACATACGATACGGATCGGTACCGTATCGTTAATGCGGGCCGTACTCTGACCTCCGTTACGAGTCTGACCCGTATCGTATTACGCCGCGGGGAAAGCATGGGGGGAAATCAGGCATGGAGCTGCACGACAACACGGGCCACCCGAGGAGGTGGGCGATCCTGGGGGTGCTGGTGATCAGCCTCCTCGTGGTCGTCCTCGACAACACGATTCTCAACGTCGCCCTGCGCACCCTGGCCGACCCGGTGCACGGCCTCGGCGCCAGCCAGGGCGAGCTGGAGTGGTCCATCAACTCCTACACGCTGGTCTTCGCCGGGCTGCTGTTCACCTTCGGGGTGCTCGGCGACCGCGCCGGCCGCAAGCGCTTCCTGATCATCGGTCTGGTGCTGTTCGGGCTGGCGTCGCTGCTCTCCGCGTACGCCCAGAGCCCGGCCCAGCTGATCGCGGCCCGCGCCCTGATGGGGGTCGGCGGCGCGGCCATCATGCCGGTGACGCTGTCGATCATCTCCAACGTCTTCGACCCGCGCGAGCGCGGCCGGGCGATCGGCGTCTGGGCCGGCGCGGTCGGCCTCGCCGTGGCGATCGGCCCAATCCTCGGCGGTGCGCTGCTGGAGCACTTCTGGTGGGGCTCGGTCTTCCTGATCAACGTGCCGGTGGTCGCCGTCGGCGT
Source organism: Micromonospora sp. NPDC005413 (assembly GCF_040606435.1). Lineage (NCBI taxonomy): Bacteria > Bacillati > Actinomycetota > Actinomycetes > Micromonosporales > Micromonosporaceae > Micromonospora > Micromonospora sp. NPDC005413. The sequence goes on along the minus strand of NZ_JBEXEV010000040.1, from coordinate 31,869 downwards.
GGTGCTGGTCGCCCTGCTGGTCCCCGAGTCGCGTGACCCCCGTCCGGGCCGCGTCGACGTGCCCGGCGTCCTGCTCTCCGTGGTCGGCCTGGTCGCCCTCTCCTACGGCATCATCGACGGCGGCGAGCACGGCTTCGGCCGACCGGTGGCCTGGGGTTCGATCCTCGTCGGCCTGGCGGTGCTGGCCTGGTTCGTGCAGCACGAACGACGCAGCGACCACCCGTCGCTGGACGTCCGGCTGTTCACGCTGCCCCGGTTCGCCGCACCCGTGGCCATCGTCGGCCTGGTGTTCTTCGCCGCGATGGGCGTGATGTTCTTCAGCTCGTTCTACCTGCAACTGGTGCGCGACTACAGCCCGCTGCAGACCGGCCTGCTCTTCCTGCCCTTCGCCGGCGCCCAGCTGATCTTCGCGCCGCGCAGCGCCGCGATGGTCCGCCGCTACGGCGGCCGGGCGGTCGCCACCGTCGGGCTGGCGCTGACCGTGCTGGCACTGGCCGCGTTCGCCTTCATCGACGCGTCCACCCCGATCTGGATCGTGCTGGTCGTCTTCTTCCTCCAGGGCGTCGGAATGGCCAACATCATGCCGCCGGCAACCGAGTCGATCATGTCGGCGCTGCCCCGGGAGAAGGCCGGCGTGGGCTCCGCGGTGAGCAACACCGTCCGCCAGGTGGCCGGCGCGCTCGGCGTGGCGGTCCTCGGCTCGGTGCTCTCCGCGGTCTACCGGGCCGACATGGACGGCGCGCTGACCGGTCTGCCCGCGCAGGCCCGCGACACGGCCAACGAGTCGATCTCCGGGGCGTACGCGGCGGCCGGGCAACTCGGCCCGGCGGCACCGGCGCTGATCTCGGCGGCCAACGACGCCTTCGTCACCGCCATGCACTGGGCGGCGGGGCTCTCCGCGGTGGTCGCCGCGCTCGGGATCCTGGTGGTGCTGCGCTGGATGCCGGGCCGGGAGGTCACGCCTGCCGTACCGGCGGCGCCGGCCGCAGAACCCGAGTTGGCCGGAACGGCCTAGGTTCGGGGACAATGTCCGACATGATGTCCACTGCCGATGCTCCGCGGTCGCCCGGGCGACCGCGGAGCCTCCGCGCCGACGAGGCGATCATCGAGGCCGCCCTCGACCTGCTCGCCGAGGGCAGCACCACCGAGGCGCTCTCGATCGAGGCGATCGCCGCTCGCGCCGGGGTCGGCAAGGCCACCATCTACCGCCGCTGGGCCGGCAAGGATGCGCTGCTGCTGGACGCGCTGCGCCGGCTCAAGGGCGTCCTGCCGCAGCCCGAGGGGCACACCATCCGGGACGATCTGATCCTGCTGGTCGGCGCCATCGGGAAAAATGTCGACCCGCGCGCGGCGAAGATCATGCCCTGCCTGGTGCCCGAGGTGAACCGCAGCCCCGACCACTTCCAGCTCTACCAGAACATCATCGCCCCGCGCCGGCAGCTGATGCGCGAGGTGCTCCGGCGCGGGATCGACGAGGGAACGCTCCGGCCCGACATCGACGTGGAGGTGACGATGGCTCTCCTCACCGGGCCGATGCTGATCCAGCGGGTGCTGCAATGGAACCCGGACCTGGACGACCAGACCCTGCCCGAGCAGGTCGTCGACACCGTGCTGGCGGGCCTCCAGGCCCGCTGACCCGCCCCGCGCCCCGCCCCGCGCCCGCCCCGCCCCGCCGATCTAGGGGATATCGCTGCTGTTGGAGATCAACCAGCGATGATCTGCCCTAGATCGGCGCGTCAGCCGGCGGGGGCGCGGAGGCGGTTCAGGCGCAACGCTAGCTGCACCTCCAGCGCCCGCTCGGGCCGCTGCCAGTCGGTGCCGAGCAGCTGCCCGACCCGTTCCAACCGCTGGGTCACCGTGTTGACGTGCACGTGCAGCTGCTCGGCGGCCCGGGCCAGGCTGCCACCCACCCCGAAGTACGCCTCCAGCGTCTTCACCAGAGCCGTGCCCCGCCGGGCGTCGTAGTCGACCACCGGCCCGACCGTGGCGCTGAGGAACTGGGTCACGTCCTTCTCACCCCGGTCACCGACCGTGCCCAGCAGCAGCCCGACGAAGCCCAGCTCAGCGGTGCTCGCCCCCTGACCGGCACGGCCCAGCGCGCCCAGCGCGGTCAGGCAGCGATCCGCCTCGTGGAACGTCCCGGCCAGCGCCGCCGGCCCGTTCGACGGGCCACTCGCCCCGGCGGTCACCGGTCGGGCGGTCACCCGGGACAGGTCCCGGGCCACCGCACGGGCACTGCCACCGGCGTCCAGCCCCGGGAGCATCAGCACCACCCGGCCGTCGCGCGCCGCTGCCAGCCCGCCACGCGCCGAGGCGTACGTGGTGGCCCAGGAGAGCACCCGCTGCCGGGCCGAGCCGGTCGCGGCGATCGCGTCGTCGCCCACCGCCACCAGCACATGTGGCGCGTCCAGGTCCACCCCGAGTCGTCGGGCCCGGCTGCGCAGCGCGTCGGTGTCGCGCAGCGGGCGGGCGATCAGGTCGTCCAGCAACTCGCCGCGGACCCGCCCCTCCGCCTCGGCGACCGTCCGACGGAACAGCAGCAGCAGCGCGGTCACCAGCGCGGCGCGTTCCAGGATCCGCTGGTCGGCGTCGACCAGCTCGTCGTCCGGGCGCAGGACCAGGGCACCCAGGTTCTCCGCGCCAGCAACCACCGCCGCGTACCAGAGTGGGCCGCGTCGAACGCTGCGCCCCTCGGTCCGGGACGCGGCCACCGCCTCGACGATGTCCGCCCGGTCCGGCTCGTTGATCTCGCCGACCCGGGCCAGTAGCCGGCCCTCGGCGTCCAGCGCCAGCAGCGCACCGTCCAGCACCTCGGTCACCGCGGCCGCCACGTCCTCCACACCGCCGCCGCGCAGCACGAGCGCGGTCATTCGGTCGTGCGCCGCCGCGGCCCGCTCCACCGAGCTGCTGTGCGCCCGGATGGTGGTGTTCGCCGCCGACAGCTCGGCCAACGCCGAGCGGGTCTCGGTCAGCAGTCGGGCGGTGTCGATCGCCACCGCGGCGTGCGCGGCGAGCGAGACCAGCAGCGCCACCTCCTCGCGGACGAATGGCCGGGCCGAACGATTGGCCGCGTAGAGCACACCGATCGAGGTGGAACCGAGCCGCAACGGCACCCCGAGGATCGCCACGAGGCCCTCCTCCCCGACCCCGGCGTCGATCTCACCGGTGTGGTGGAAGCGCGCGTCCTCGCCGTAGTTGGCGGTGACGTACGGGGCTCCGGACTGGGCCACCAGGCCCCCGAGGCCAGCGCCCATCGGCAGTCGCAACCGCTGGAAACGGGCCGATACCGACCCGTCGGTCACCCGCATGTACGTGTCGCCGTGCTCGTCGTCGTTGAGCGTCATGTAGGCCACGTCGGCGCCGAGCAGGTTACGGGCCCGGTGCACGATCGCCCGCAGCACGTCGTCCAGGTCGCGCAGCCCGGCCAGGTCGCTGACCGTGTCGTACAGGCCGGACAGCTCGGTCTCGCGGCGGCGCCGACGCTCCAGCAGCGCGCGGACCCGCAACGCCACCGTCTTGGCCTGCTCCAGCTCGGCCAACCGGTCGGGCGGCAGCCCGGCGGCCCGCGCGGCCACCAGCGGTCCCTCGAACTCGACCGCCGCGGCCTCACGGGCGAGCAGTTCCAGGAACTCCACCGGCGATGACATGGTCGACATTGTGCTCGGGCCCACTAGTTGGCCGTCCAGCCCCCGTCGAGGGCGATCGACGCCCCGGTGATGAACGCCGCCGGCGGCGAGCAGAGGTACGCCATCAGTTCGGCGACCTCCTCCGGTTCGATCAGTCGCTTGATCGCGGCCCGGGCCAGCATGATCTTCTCGATCACCTCGGCCTCCTCGATGCCGTGGCTGGCCGCCTGGTCGGCGATCTGGCTCTCCACCAGGGCGGTGCGCACGTACGCCGGGTTGATGCAGTTGGCGGTCACTCCGTGCGGGGCGCCCTCAAGGGCGACCACCTTCGACAGCCCTTCCAGGGCGTGCTTGGCCGAGACGTAGGCCGCCTTGTACGGCGAGGCACGCAACCCGTGCACCGAGGAGATGTTGACGATCCGCCCCCACCCCCGGGCGTACATGTGCGGCAACGCCCGGCGGATCAGCAGGAACGGCGCCTCCACCATCACCCGCTGGATGTACTCGAAGCGCTCGACGGGAAAGTCCTGCACAGGCGCGACGTGCTGGAGCCCGGCGTTGTTCACCACGATGTCCACGTCCACGTCGAGGCGGTCCACGGCCGCGGCGTCGGACAGGTCGACGCCCTCGGCCCGGCCTCCGGCCTCGGCGGCCACGGCCTTGGCCGCCTCCAGGTTGCGGTCCACCACGAGCACCTGGGCGCCGGCCGCAGCCAGCCGCAGGGCGCAGGCCCGCCCGATGCCGCTGCCGCCCCCGGTGACCAGGGCGGTCCGACCGGCGAGGTCGACCTGTACGACGTGGGGGACCGCCACGGGTTCTGCCGTCATGGCGCAAGAAGTTACGAGCTGTGTGCTCCCCGGCACATGGGCCAGCGACACATACTCCGGGGCAAAGCTGTGTGGCAACCCCGGCAACCCTCGCGGCCCTCGCCGTGCTGGCGGCCCTCGCCGTGCTGGCGGCCCGCCGCTCCGCCGATCATGGAATTGTGATGCCCGTTTACCGACGATTCGCGCGCTCTGCTCCCACCACAACGCCATGATCGACAAGCGTTGGCGCGACGCGCGCCGCGAGCTCTGGCAATCTTGGACAGTTTCCGTTAGCTCGGCGGGCCCTCCTAACGGAAACTGTCCAAGATCTCCGCACTAAAGGCCGCGAGAGACGGGCAAGGCGCTTCGGATGCGGCAGCAGGCGAGCCGGTCAGGGTCCCGACGTAGGCCGGCCCCGACGTGGGGCGGGCAGGCGCGGCCCCCGACGTGAGGGCCTGGCATGGACGGGCGGCGCAAGCGCTGCGCACGGCGCAGACGCCGCAACGAATGCGAGGGCGTGTCCCGTGGGGCCCGTGAGAGAGCAGGCAGTTAGGGTGTCGAACACACGTACTGCTGACGGCTGGGGGAGGGGGCGGCGTGCGGGTGCTGGGGGTTGACCCGGGGCTGACCCGGTGTGGGGTGGGCGTGGTCGAGGGTGTGCCCGGCCGGCCCTGCACTCTGGTCGCCTACTACGTGGTCTACACCGACCCGGCCGACGACCTGTCGCTGCGCCTGTTGCACCTGGACCGGTCGCTGACCGAGTTGGTCGCCAAGCACCAGCCGGAGAGCGTCGCCGTCGAGCGGGTGTTCAGCCAGCACAACGTCCGTACGGTGATGGGCACCGCGCAGGCCAGCGGCATCGCCGTGCTGGCGGGGGCGCGCGCCGGGTTGCCGGTGCAGACGTACACCCCGAGCGAGGTGAAGGCGGCGGTGACCGGCTCCGGTCAGGCCGACAAGGCGCAGATGACCGCCATGGTGACCCGGCTGCTGCGGCTGGCCGAGCCACCGAAGCCGGCCGACGCCGCCGACGCGCTCGCCCTGGCCATCTGCCATGTGTGGCGGGGCGGGACCCGTTCCAAGCTGGCCGCGGCGGCCGACCGGGCACGACGAGGAGGAGCACGATGATCGCCAGCGTGCGCGGCACGGTGACCGCGACGGGCCCGGACCAGGCCGTGATCGAGGTTGGCGGTGTCGGCCTCGCCGTGCACTGCGCCCCCGGGACGCTCGCGGAGCTGCGGGTCGGGCAGGTCGCCCGGCTCGCCACCAGCTTGATCGTGCGGGAAGACTCGCTGACCCTTTACGGCTTCGCCGACGACGACGCCAAGTCGCTGTTCGAGCTGCTCCAGACCGCTAGCGGGGTCGGCCCGCGGCTGGCCCAGGCGGTGTTGGCCGTGCACACCCCGGACGCGGTACGCAAGGCGATCGCCAACGCCGACACGGCCGCGCTGACGCGGGTTCCCGGGATCGGCAAGAAGGGTGCCGAACGCCTGGTGCTGGAGCTGCGCGACCGGATCGGCCCGGTGTCGATCGGCGCCGACGGCGTGGGCGGAGTGACCCGGGGCAGCTGGCCCGAACAGGTCCGGCAGGCACTGGTCGGGCTGGGCTGGACGGCCGGTCAGGCCGATCAGGCGGTGGCCGCCGTGGCGGAGAGCATCGAGGGCGAGACCCCGCCGGTGCCGGTCCTGCTCAAGCAGGCCATCCGCCTGCTCGGTCGCACCCGATGAACGCCCAGCCGCGACGGGAGGCGGCACGATGAGCGCGAGGAGTGAGCCGGGCTTGCGAGCCCCGCAGTCGCGAATGAAGAGGGCTCGATGAGCGCGAGGAGTGAGCCGGGCTTGCGAGCCCCGCAGTCGCGAATGAAGAGGGCACGGTGAGTGAGACCGAGGGGCTTGTCTCGGCGTACGTCAGCGACGCCGACCGGGACGCGGAGGCCACGGTACGGCCGAAACGGCTGGCCGAGTTCATCGCCCAGGACCGGGTGCGCGACCAGCTCGACCTGTTGTTGCAGGGCGCGATGCGGCGGGGGTCGCCACCGGATCACATCCTGCTCTCCGGCCCGCCGGGGCTCGGGAAGACGAGTCTGGCGAATATCGTCGCCGCCGAGCTGGGCGCGGGCATCCGGGTGACCAGCGGCCCGGCGATCGAGCGTTCCGGTGACCTCGCGGCGATCCTGACGAGTCTCGCCGAGGGCGACGTGCTCTTCATCGACGAGATCCACCGCATCGCGCGGCCGGCCGAGGAGCTGCTCTACAGCGCGATGGAGGACTTCCGGGTCGACGTGGTGGTCGGCAAGGGGCCGGGCGCGACCGCGATTCCGTTGGACGTCGAGCCGTTCACGCTGGTCGGCGCGACGACGCGCTCGGGCCTGCTGACCGGGCCGATGCGGGACCGGTTCGGCTTCGTGGCGCACCTCGACTTCTACGCCCCGGCGGATCTGGAGACGCTGCTGCACCGCTCGGCGCGGATTCTCGGCGTGCCGATCACCGCCGAGGGCGCGACCGAGATCGCCGGCCGCTCCCGGGGCACCCCGCGAATCGCGAACCGGCTGTTGCGCCGGGTCCGCGACTACGCGGAGGTGCGGGCCGACGGCGTGGTCGATCTCGCCACCGCCCGTGCCGCGTTGATCGTGTACGACGTGGACGCGCTCGGCCTGGACCGGTTGGACCGGGCGGTGCTGACCGCACTGGTCGATTCGTTCCGAGGTGGTCCGGTCGGTCTGTCCACCCTTGCCGTGGCGGTGGGGGAGCAGCCGGACACGGTCGAGGAGGTCTGCGAGCCGTTCCTGGTGCGCGCTGGTCTGTTGGCCCGTACGCCTCGGGGTCGGGTGGCTACCGAGGCCGCCTGGCGGCATCTGGGGCGCACACCACCGAATGGTACATTTGGCATGGATAGTCCACCTGTGCCCGATCTGTTCTCCTTGGATACCGATCAGCCGTGATGTGAACGTGATCTGTGCCGCATTCGGCGTTCTCAGGTGCAGGGTTTAGACTTCGCCGCGGTCTCTACAGGACGTGAGAATCCGCCTCCGCTCCGGCACCCCAGGTGCCGGGCCGGTGGCCAATGGGAAGGTCAGTAACCGTGCAATTAGCAGCAGCGGGTGGCGGGGCCGGCAGTTTCACGCCGATCCTGATGATCGCCCTGCTCTTCGGTGTCATGTACTTCATGATGATCCGGCCCCAGCAGAAGCGCCGTCGCGAGGCGGAGTCGATGCAGTCGAGCCTCGGCCCCGGCGACGAGGTCGTGACCATCGGCGGGCTCTACGGCACGGTCACCGGCATCGAGGACGACACCGTCCTGATCGAGGTCGCTCCGGGCGTGCAGACCCGCTACGCCCGCCCGGCCATCGCACGGGTGGTCACCCGCGCGGAGCTGCCGAGCGAGCCGATCAGCGAGGACGCGGACGCCGCCAAGGACTGACCCCTCCTGAGGGGTGGCGAGTCCGGCGTACGGCCGGTCGAACGGCTTCCGGACCGCCGCGCCCGACGGGGCAGCGGACGAGACGTGAAAACTGGATAGTTGGGTCGACGCCGGACGTCGGCACGTTCCCGTGACCGTCGGCGTCCCGCGCCGGCGTGACCGGCCCTCGTGTCGGCACCTCGTCGGCTCAGGGTAGAGCCGTCGGCCGGGACCCGGCCCGACACCGCCGCCGCTGCGCACAGCGGCGCGACCGTACAGGGAGACAGGACAGCCGTGGCACCACCTCAGGGACAGATGCGCCCCGGGCGGCAGCTCGCCGTGCTCGGGTTCATCTTCGTCGTCCTTTATCTTTTGGTGTTCTTCTCCGGCGCCAGCGGCAGCCTGAAGGACAGGCTCGAGCCCCGGCTCGGCCTGGACCTCATCGGCGGCACGCGGGTGACGCTGGAGGCGACCAACAGCGTCGACGGCAAGCCTCCGACGGCGGAGAACCTCGAGGAGGCCCGCCAGATCATCGAGAGTCGGGTCAACGCGTTCGGCGTGGCCGAGGCCGAGGTGGTCACCGAGGGCAACCGGAACATCGTCATCTCCCTGCCCGGTGAAAACCGGGACCTCACCGACGTGGGCAGCGCGGCCGAGCTGCGCTTCCGCAAGGTGCTCAAGGCCGCCGACGGCAGCGGGACGGCTGCCGTGCCGCCGCCGGCCGCCACGCCGGTCCCGTCCGGCAGTGCGGTCCCGTCCGGCAGTGCGGTCCCGACCCCGTCGGGCAGCGGCGCGCCGAAGGCGACCTCGTCGCCCAGCGGCGGTCAGGGCGGCATGGCCCCGGCGTCGCCCAGCGCCACGCCGACCCCCTCCGCGTCCGCCTCGGCGAGCGCCGCCGCGCCGTCGCCGAGCGCCAGCGCCGAGCCGGTCCCGGCCAGCATCGAGGAGCAGCGCAAGGCCGTCGAGCAGAAGGTCGGCGCTGCGTCATGGCAGGCCGCCAACGGTCTGCAGGCCCCCGCAGACCTGACCACCGACCCGTCGCTGGCTGACAAGCTCAAGCCGTTCGGCACGCTGTCGGCGCGCGAGGTCGCGGTGCTGCCGGCGCAGATGCAGTTCAACGTGCCGACGATCGGCTGCGAGCAGCTCGACGAGCGCCCGCCGGCGTCGATCTCCGACCCGAAGCAGCAGGTCGTCTCCTGCGAGGACAAGGTCTCGAAGTACCTGCTCGACCAGGCCAAGGTGCTCGGCACCGACGTGTCCGACGCCGACGCGGTGCTCGACCAGACCAACGCCTGGGTGGTCAGCCTGGACTTCACCGGCAACGGCCAGGGCAAGTGGACCGCCCTCACCCGTGAGGCGTTCAACAACGAGGGCCAGGCCTGCGACGCGACCGCACTCGGTCAGGACGGCAAGTGCCGGGTGGCCGTCGTGCTGGACAACGAGATCGTCTCCTCCCCGGAGATCCAGGGCGTGCTGACCGGCAACTCCCAGATCACCGGCAACTTCAACCAGAAGGACGCCAGTGCGCTCGCGGGTCAGCTGCGTTACGGCGCGCTGCCGGTGACCTTCGAGCAGCAGGAGCAGCAGAACGTCACCGCCACGCTGGGCGCCAGCCACCTGCGCGCCGGTCTGCTCGCGGCCGGCATCGGCATGCTGCTGGTCATCATCTACTCGTTCTTCTACTACCGGCTGCTCGGCTCGGTGATCTTCCTGAGCCTCATCCTCTCGGCGTTGCTGGTCTTCGGCGCGTTGGTGGTGCTCGGCCGGCAGATCGGCTTCACGCTCACCCTCGCCGGCATCGCCGGCATGATCGTCTCGCTCGGTGTGGCGGCGGACTCGTTCGTCATCTACTTCGAACGATTGAAGGACGAGATCAGAGAGGGGCGCAGCCCCCGCAGCGCGGTGCCCCGCGCCTGGATCCGGGCCCGCCGGACGATCATCTCGGCCAACGCGATCACCCTGCTCTCCGCGGTGGTGCTCTACGTGGTCTCGGTCGGCACGGTCAAGGGCTTCGCGTTCGCCCTCGGCCTGGCCACCGTGCTCGACCTGGTCGTGGTCTTCCTGTTCCGGCACCCGATCATGACGATGTTCGCCCGGACCCAGGCGTTCCTGTCCCCGCGGGTCAGCGGTCTGGGCCGGGCGCTTCCGGCCCGCACCCAGCAGACTCAGCCCCGCAATTCGCGCGCCAAGGAGGCCTGAGATGGCTGAAAACGGTCTGGCGAGCCGCCTCTACAACGGCGAGGCCGGTCTCAACATCGTCGGCCGGCGCAAGCTCTGGTTCGGCGTCGCCGGTGTCCTGATCCTGATCGCGATCCTCAGCTTCGGGCTGCGCGGCTTCAGCCTCGGCATCGAGTTCGCCGGCGGCAACTCGTTCCAGGTGCCGGCCAGCGTCGGCACCCTGGAGGACGCCGAGCGGGAGGTCAACTCGGCGCTCGCCGCCGAGAACACCGGCATCGAGGTCGCCACCGCGCAGAAGGTCGGCGGTCCCGGCGGCGACTCCTACGAGCTGCGCACCGGGCAGCTCAACGCCGAGCAGGCCAACGCCGTCAAGGCCCAGATCGCCGACGACCTCGGCATCAACGCCGACCAGATCAGCGGCAACCAGGTCAGCGAGGCGTGGGGCAGCCAGGTCACCGAGCGGGCCGTCCTCGGCCTGGTCATCTTCATCGCGCTGGTGATGGTCTACCTGATCCTGCGCTTCGAGTGGCGGATGGCCGTCGCCGCGGTCGCCTCGCTGATCACGAACCTGATCCTCACCGCCGGCATCTACTCGCTGGTCGGCTTCGAGGTCACCCCGTCGACGATCATCGGTTTCCTCACCATCCTGGGCTTCGCGCTCTACGACGTGGTGGTGGTCTTCGACAAGGTCCAGGAGAACACCCGGGGCATCACCGCCAACAACAACCAGACGTACGGCGAGGCGGCCAACCTGGCCGTCAACCAGAGCCTGATGCGGTCGCTGAACACCTCGGTGGTCGCTCTGCTGCCGGTCGGCGGTCTGCTCTTCATCGGTGCCGGCCTGCTCGGCGCCGGCACGTTGAAGGACCTCGGCCTGGTGCTGTTCGTCGGTATGGCGGTGGCATTCCTGACCTCCATCCTGGTGGCCACGCCGCTGCTGGCGTTGCTGAAGAACTACGACCCGCGGATCCAGGCGCACAACAAGCGCGTACTGGCCCGTCGGGGCGCTCTCGCCCGGGGCGAGGTCACCCCGAAGGGTGCCCCGAGCCCGGCCCAGGTCGACGCGGGCGATGAGCCGCTCGACCCGGACGCCGCCGCGCTGGCCGGTGCCGCCCCCAAGGTGGGCGCTCGGCCGACGGGCAAGCGGCCGACCGGTGCCCGGGGCGGTCGCCCGGGTGGCGGCGGCAACCGGCCTGGTGGCGCCAAGCGGCGCTGACCCGGGCGGAAAGACCCGAACGGCGTCCGGCATGCTGTGCGAGCAGCATTGCCGGACGCCGTCGTCGTTGAAGGGAAACGAAACAGCCGTGACGGAGACCCACAGCACCGCGGTGCGCGGGGACAGCGGCCCGGGGGCCGCCCAACTGGTCGCCAGCCGGGTGCTGGACGTGCCCGACTTCCCCAAGCCCGGCGTCATGTTCAAGGACCTGATGCCGCTGTTCGCCGACGGAAAGGTCTTCCGTGAGGTGGTCGACGGGATCGTCGAGTACCACGGGCGGGACGCCTTCGACGTGGTGGTCGGCATCGAGGCACGCGGGTTCGTCGTCGCGGCAGCCGTCGCGTACGCGGCCGGGGTGGGCGTGGTGCCGGTGCGCAAGGCCGGCAAGCTGCCCCGCCCGGCGCACTCGATTTCCTACGCCCTCGAGTACGGCGAGGCGACCCTGGAGGTGCACGAGGACGCCTTCACCGCCGGGCACCGGGTGCTGGTGGTCGACGACGTGCTCGCCACCGGCGGCACCGCCGAGGCGACTCTGGACCTGGTCGAGCGGGCCGGCGGGACCGTGACCGGCTTCACCGTGCTCCTGGAGCTCGGCTTCCTGGGTGGGCGGAAGAAGCTGGCGCCCCGTCCCGTACATGCTCTGCTGACCGTTTGATCCCCGACCGGTCGGGCGGAGCCCGTGCCGACCGTCCGGCGGAGCGGCAGGGGCCCGCCCGGGCGGGTAGCATTGCCCATTGCTGACGCCGGCGGTATGCCGTCCGGCGGCGCGAGACCAGGCCGGCCGATGTTCGGCCGGTGTGTTTCCGGCGAGCGGTGAGGAGGCCGGTGTCCCACGATGTCGTCCCTCCGGCGGAGGGCACGGTGCACCCGACAGGCGACGCTGACGGCTCGGTGACCGACCGGACAGGCGACGCGCCGGCCCGGGTGACGGGCTCCGGCAAGGCCCCGGGCGAGAGCGCGGTGCGGCCGACCAGCGGCCCGCCGAGCGTCGAGGCGTCCCCGGGCGCCGATGGGGTCGTGGTGCCGTTCCCGACCGACGCGGGCATCGACCCGTCGCCCAGCGGTGGCTTCGGGCTGTCCAACGCGCCCACCGGTCGGCGGGTCCGGGCCCGGCTGGCCCGGTTCAACGCGCCCTGGCAGACCTCGCAGGTCAGCGAGGTGCTGGAGCCGCTCATCGCGAGCCACCGCGACAACCACCCCAAGGCCGACGCCCGCCTGCTCCAGCGCGCCTTCGACACGGCCGCACGGTGGCACTCCGGGCAGTACCGCAAGTCCGGTGACCCGTACATCACCCACCCCCTTGCCGTGGCGACCATCCTCGGCAACCTGGGGATGGACACCACCACGCTGGTCGCCGCGCTGCTGCACGACACCATCGAGGACACCGAATACACCCTCGACCAGATGCGTGCCGACTTCGGTGGCGAGGTCGCCCTGCTGGTCGACGGCGTCACGAAGCTCGACAAGGTCAAGCTGGGTGACGCGGCCAAGGCCGAGACGATCCGCAAAATGGTCGTGGCGATGGCCAAGGACCCGCGGGTGCTGGTGATCAAGCTGGCCGACCGGCTGCACAACATGCGCACCCTGACGTTCCTGCCCCGCCCCAAGCAGGAGCAGAAGGCCAAGGAGACGCTGGAGATCCTGGCCCCCCTCGCGCACCGGCTCGGTATGAACACGATCAAGTGGGAGCTGGAGGATCTCTCCTTCGGCACGTTGTTCCCGAAGCGCTACGAGGAGATCAACCGGCTGATCGGGGAGCACCAGCCGCAGCGCGAGGCGCTGCTGCGGCAGGTGACGCAGAAGGTGCAGACCGACCTGAAGGCCGCCAAGATCAAGGCGGAGACCACCGGGCGGCCGAAGCACCTCTACTCGATCTACCAGAAGATGATCGTGCGGGGTCGCGACTTCAACGACATCTACGACCTGGTCGGCGTGCGGATCCTGGTCGACACGGTTCGCGACTGCTACGCGGCGCTGGGTGTGATCCACGCCAACTGGCAGCCGGTGCCGGGCCGCTTCAAGGACTACATCGCGATGCCCAAGTTCAACATGTACCAGTCGTTGCACACGACGGTCATCGGGCCCACCGGCAAGCCGGTGGAGATGCAGATCCGCACGTACGCGATGCACCGCACCGCGGAGTTCGGCATCGCCGCGCACTGGAAGTACAAGGAGCACAAGGGCACCCAGATCGTCGGCCCGCCGGCGCACATCGACGAGATGACCTGGCTGCGGCAGTTGCTCGACTGGCAGCGGGAGGCGGCCGACCCGAGCGAGTTCCTCGACGCGCTGCGCTTCGACCTGTCCAGCCAGGAGGTGTACGTCTTCACCCCGAAGGGTGACGTCATCCCGCTGCCGACCGGGTCGACGCCGGTGGACTTCGCGTACGCGGTGCACACCGAGGTGGGGCACAAGTGCATCGGGGCGCGGGTCAACGGCAAGTTGGTGCCGCTGGAGTCGACGCTGTCCAACGGCGACGTGATCGAGATCTTCACGTCGAAGTCCGAGACCGCCGGGCCGACTCAGGACTGGCTGGGCTTCGTCAAGAGCCCGCGGGCGCGGACGAAGATCCGCCAGTACTTCAACAAGGAGCGGCGCGAGGAGGCGATCGAGGCCGGCAAGGACTCGATCGTCAAGGCGATGCGCAAGCAGGGCATGCCGTTGCAGCGGATGCTCACGTCCGACGCGCTCATGTCGATCGCCCGGGACCTGCACCTGGCCGACGTGGCCTCGCTCTACGCGGCGGTCGGCGACAGCCAGGTCTCCGCGCAGTCGGTGGTGCAGAAGCTGATGGCCGCGTACGGCGGCGAGGAGGGCGCGGCGGAGGACATCGCCGAGACCGCCGTCGCCACCCGGCCGCCGCGTAGCCGGCAGAGCAGCAGCGACCCCGGTGTCGTGGTCCGCGGCGTCAGCGACGTCTGGATCAAGCTGGCCCGCTGCTGCACCCCGGTCCCACCGGATTCGGTGTTCGGCTTCGTCACCCGCTCCGGTGGGGTGAGCGTGCACCGCGACGACTGCGCCAACGCGGAGGACCTGCGGGCGCAGAGCGAGCGGGTGGTCGAGGTGAGTTGGAAACTCACCTCCGCCTCGACGTTCCTGGTCGCCATCCAGGTGGAGGCCCTCGACCGGCACAAACTGCTGGCCGACGTCACCCGGGTGCTCTCCGACGAGCGGGTCAACATTCTCTCCGCCACCGTCACCACCACCCGCGACCGGGTGGCGGTGAGCCGGTTCAGCTTCGAGATGGCCGACCCGAAGCACCTGGGCCACCTGCTGGCCACGGTCCGCAAGGTGGACGGCGTCTTCGACGCGTACCGGGTCACCTCCGGCGCCTGACGCGTACCCCGCACACGGAAGCGCCCGCCGGCTCAGCCGGCGGGCGCTTCGTCGTGTTCTCGGGCGTCAGCCCTGCGGGTTGCTCATCATGAGGTCCTTGATGACGACCTCCTTCTTCGGGTGGCCACCGCCGGCCTGCTGGGCGAACGCCCCGTCGTCGCCGCTCTTGGCCACGTCCTTGACGAGGTCCAGGCCACCGGTGATGGTGCCCACCACCGTGTACGCCGGGTCCAGCGGCGAGTCGCCGTAGACGATGAAGAACTGGCTGCCGGTGCTGCCCGGCTGGCCGGAGTTGGCCATCGCGATGACACCCTCCGGGTACGGCGGGCGCTTGTCGGTCGGCAGGTTCTCCTCGGGCAGACGGTAGCTCGGGCCTCCGGTGCCGTCGGTCTCCCGCCAGCCGTTGCCGGTCGCGCTCGGGTCACCGCACTGCAACACCTTGATGCCCTCGGTCACGAGGCGGTGGCACTTGGTGTTGTCGAAGAAGTTCTTCTCCGCGAGGTAGCTGAAGCTGCCCGCCGTGCACGGCACCAGCGACCGGTCGACCTTGGCGGTGATCGGGCCCAGGTTGGTGTCGATCGTCATGGTCTGCACGCCGGTGGCGGACTGCTCGTTGCTCGGCAGCCCCACGTCCTTGATCTGCGCGGGCCGCTGCTCGGTGGGGAGCGCGGTGAACGCGCACTCGGACGCGCCGGGCGCCTGAGCGGCCGTGTCGGGCTTGTCGTCGTCGCCGCCGAGGGTCATCGCCAGCCAGACGGTGCCGGCGACCACGAGCACCAGCGCGGCACCCGCGCTGACGATTGCCTGCGTCTGCCGCCGCTTGCGGGCCTTGGCCGCGCGCTCGGCCATCTCCTTCTCGAGCCGGGCGCGTGCCGCCGCGCGCTGCCGCTCTCTGGTGGACGTCACGCCTGGATCCTCCTGGCTGTTTGCTGCTGGGGTGCCGCTTGGGTGGGTGGTGGCGACCGGTCAGCCAGCGCTTGGGCTGCTGGCCGGGGCGCCGGAGGCCGACGGTGCCGCACCGGTGACCGGCTCACCGACAGTGAGGCTCTGGATCGTCACGTCGGTGCCGGGCTTGACCTTGGCCCCGGTCCCATTGTCCACGGTCGGGAGAGCGCCGATCTTCTCCACCACATCCAGCCCGCCGGTAACCCGGCCGATCACCGGGTACTTCGGGTCGGTGGTGGTGAAGTCCTTGAAGAAGAGCAGGAACTGGCTGCCGTTGTTGCCCGGTGGGTTGGCGATCATCGCCACGGTGCCCTTCGGGTACGTCGGCGGCTGGCCGGGAGCTGGGCTGGCCGACGGAGACGCCGACGGCACGGTCGGCAGCTCTTCGTCGTAGAACGAGTAGGTCGGCCCGCCGAGGCCGGTGCCGCTGGGATCGCCGCAGCGCAGCGCGCCCTCGGTGGTGATCTCGTGGCACTTGGTGTTGTCGTAGAACGACTTGCTCGCCAGGTGGGCGATGCTCGCCGCCGCGCACGGCGAGTTGGTCAGGCTCAGCTCCGCGGTGATCGGCGCGCCCTGGTTGGTGGTCACGGTCATCGCCCGGGTGCCGTCGGTGGGCAGGCCCTTGGTCTCCGGCGTGCCGACGTCCTTGAGGTTCGTGTTGGTCGTCGCGTCCTGCGGCGTCCAGAGGCAGGTGTCCTCCGTCGCCGTGTTCTGCTTCGGGTCGGAGTCGAAGGCTCCGAGTGCCCAGGCCGAGCCGGCCACGACCAGTACGAGGATCAGGGCGGCACCGACGCCAGCCTGGATCCGCCGACGGCGCCGCGTGGCGGCGGCCCGGCGTGCCAACTGCCGGTCGAGCTTGGCCCGCGCCATTTTGCGCTGCCGGTCCCTGCTGGAAGCCACCCGTGCTCCCCTTTCCTCTACCTGGTTGTCGCCGGCGGCCGGGCGTCCCGGCCCGTCCGGGCGCCACGTGTGCCGCGCCACACGCCCGCCAGAGTGTACGGCTAGCGACTGGGAATGTGGTGTACGAGGTCCACCCCGTTCCGAGCAGCGCTTATCGGGAGTTGTCACTGTGCCTCGCGGGGTGGGAGGGACGGACGCGGCAAACTCGCTCGGCCCGCCGGTTAGGCTGCTGGACAGGACGACAGCTGCTCGACGGAAAGGACAGCGCCCGTGCTCGTGGCCGGCTTTCCCGCGGACGCCTTCGGCACCAACTGCTACGTGGTTGCCACCGCGCCGGGGGAGCAGTGCGTGGTGGTCGACCCCGGCATCGGGGTGCTCGACCAGCTCGACGCGCTGCTCGCCGAGCACCGCCTGCATCCGGCCGCCGTCCTGCTCACCCACGGCCACCTCGACCACACCTTCTCGGTCGCGCCGGTCTGCGGTGCGCGCGGCATCACCGCGTACGTGCACCCGGGTGACCGGGAGATGCTGGCCGACCCGTCCAAGGGCATCTCAGCCGACCTGGCGTCGCTCTTCGGCGGCCGGCTCACCTACAGCGAGCCAGAGGACGTGGCGGAGCTGACCGACGGCGCCACCCTCACGCTCGCCGGCCTGGAGATCGCCGTCGACCATGCCCCGGGCCATACCGGCGGGTCGGTGCTGTTCCGGCTGCCCGGCGCGGGGTCGGGCTGGGAGGCCGACGAGCTGTGCCTCTCCGGCGACGTGCTCTTCGCTGGCTCGATCGGCCGCACCGACCTGCCGGGCGGGAGCATGCCAGCCATGCTCACCAGCCTGCGCGACAAGATCCTCCCGCTGGCCGACGACACCGTCGTGCTGCCCGGCCACGGCCCCAG
Source organism: Micromonospora sp. NPDC005413 (assembly GCF_040606435.1). Classification (NCBI taxonomy): domain Bacteria; kingdom Bacillati; phylum Actinomycetota; class Actinomycetes; order Micromonosporales; family Micromonosporaceae; genus Micromonospora; species Micromonospora sp. NPDC005413. The sequence continues at coordinate 14,573 of NZ_JBEXEV010000040.1, read as the reverse complement.
CACGACCATCGGCCGCGAGCGCGCCAGCAATCCGTACCTCATCGAGGTGGCGCAGGTCGGCGGCGGCCGACCGGCGGCGCCCACCCGGGGCCTCTAGACCTTCTCCGCGCCGCGCGCGGACCCACGACACCACCGCGCCGCGGGCGCGGAACCGCAAGGAGTACGCCCATGAGCAAGCCCACGCCCATCTCCGGCTTCCCGGAGTGGACCCCCGGCCAGCGGATGATCGAGCAGTTCGTGCTCGAGAAGATCCGGGACACCTTCGAGCTGTACGGCTTCGCCCCGCTGGAGACGCGCGCGGTGGAGCCACTGGACCAGCTGCTGCGCAAGGGCGAGACCTCGAAGGAGGTCTACGTGATCCGGCGGCTGCACGCCGACGCCGAGGGTTCGGGCGGTGACGACCAGCTCGGCCTGCACTTCGACCTGACCGTGCCGTTCGCCCGGTACGTGCTGGAGAACGCCGGCAAGCTGGCCTTCCCGTTCCGCCGCTACCAGATCCAGAAGGTGTGGCGGGGTGAGCGGCCGCAGGAGGGCCGCTACCGGGAGTTCGTCCAGGCCGACATCGACATCGTCGACCGGGACACCCTGGCCCCGCACCACGAGGCGGAGATGCCGCTGGTGATCGGGGACGCGCTGCGCTCGCTGCCGATCCCGCCGGTGACGATCCAGGTCAACAACCGCAAGATCTGCGAGGGCTTCTACCGGGGCATCGGGCTGACCGACCCGGAGGCGGCGCTGCGCGCCGTGGACAAGCTCGACAAGATCGGCCCGGCGAAGGTGGCCGAGCTGCTGGCACAGACCGCCGGAGCGAGCGAGGCGCAGGCCAAGGCGTGCCTGGCGCTGGCCGAGATCTCCGCTCCGGACGCGTCGTTCGCCGACGCCGTCCGCGCGCTCGGGGTGACCGACCCGCTGCTCGACGAGGGCATCGAGGAGCTGGTCCGGGTGGTGGAGACCGCGGCCGAGCACTCGCCCGGTCTCTGCGTGGCGGACCTGCGCATCGCCCGTGGCCTGGATTACTACACGGGCACCGTCTACGAGACTCAGCTGCGCGGCTACGAGCGGTTCGGCTCGATCTGCTCCGGCGGCCGGTACGACAACCTGGCCACTGCCGGCGCCACCTCGTACCCCGGGGTGGGGATCTCGATCGGGGTGACCCGGCTGCTCGGCCTGCTCTTCGGTGCGGGTGAGCTGTCGATCTCCCGCGAGGTGCCGACCGCCGTGCTCGTCGCGGTGACCAGCGAGGAGCAGCGCACGTCCAGCAACCGGGTGGCCGAGGCATTGCGGCGGCGCGGGGTGCCGACCGAGGTGTCGCCGAGCGCGGCGAAGTTCGGCAAGCAGATCCGCTACGCCGAGCGGCGGGGCATCCCGTACGTCTGGTTCCCGGGGGCCGACGGTGCGCCGGACGAGGTGAAGGACATCCGCTCGGGCGAGCAGGTCACGGCCGTTGCGGGGGAGTGGATGCCGCTCCAGGAAGACGTCAAGCCGTTGGTCAGGTGACTCTCACAACTGGCGCACACGGCCGCGGGGACCTACGGTAGCGTAAGTTACGCCACCGTAGGGAGCTTCTCGTGACCATGAGTACCACAATGAGTCAGACCGCACTCCTCGTCGAGTTGGAGCCGGTGGTTGCGCGCAACCTCGACCGCCACCTCACACTGGCCAAGGAGTGGTTCCCGCACGAGTACGTGCCGTGGAGCGAAGGGCGGACCTTCGACGGGCCGCTCGGCGGCGAGGCGTGGTCACCGACCGACTCCACCATCCCCGACGTGGCCCGCACCGCGCTGATCGTGAACCTGCTGACCGAGGACAACCTGCCCTCGTACCACCACGAGATCGCCACCCTGTTCGGCCGGGACGGCGCGTGGGGCACCTGGGTACACCGGTGGACCGCGGAGGAGGGCCGGCACGGCACGGCGATCCGCGACTACCTGACGGTCAGCCGGGCGGTCGACCCGGTGGCGCTGGAGCGCGCCCGGATGACGCACATGTCGGAGGGTTACACCAACGCCCACGGCGAAGAGGTGCTGCACTCGCTGGCGTACGTCTCGTTCCAGGAGCTGGCCACCCGCATCTCGCACCGCAACACCGGCAAGGCCACCGGCGACCCCGCCTGCGAGGCGCTGCTGGCCCGGGTGGCCGCCGACGAGAACCTGCACATGGTCTTCTACCGCAACCTGCTCGCCGCCTCGTTCGAGCTGGCCCCGAGTCAGGCCATGCGGGCCGTCGCCGACGTGGTGGCCGACTTTCAGATGCCGGGCAGTGGCATCGAGGGTTTCGCCCGCAAGTCGGTGGCGATCGCCCTGGCCGGCATCTACGACCTGCGCCAGCACCGCGACGAGGTGCTGCAGCCGGTGCTGCGTCAGTGGGACGTCTTCAACGTGACCGGCCTCAACGCCGACGGCGAAGCCGCCCGCGAGGAGCTGGCCGCTCAGTTGGAAACCCTGGAGCGCGCCGCGAGCCGCTTCGAGGAGAAGCGCGACGCCCGAGCCGCCCGCCTCGCCCTCCGCTAAACCCGCACCCGCCCCGCCCGCACCCCACCCCCGCCCCGCGATCTTGCACTTGCTGCCGGGGCATATCCGCGCAGTCGCCGCATTCCGGCGACAGTAAGTGCAAGATCGCGGGGTGGGGGTGGGTGGGGTTAGGCAGCGGTGAGGGGGAAGAGGAGGCAGGTGCTGGTGGCGTGGGCTATCAGGCGGGCGTTCGCGTCGGTGATGCGGGCCTCGGCCAGGGCCGTGCGGCGGCCGCTCTGCAGCACCGTGCCCTCGCAGCGCAGCGTGCCACTGTCGACGGTGACCGGGCGGAGGAACTTCACGTTGAGGTCCAGCGAGGTGTAGCCGAGGCCGGCGGGCAGCGTGGTGTGCACGGCGCAGCCGGCGGCGGTGTCGAGCAGCGTCGAGAGGACGCCACCGTGGACGGTGCCGAGCGGGTTGTAGTGGAACTCCTGCGGCATCAGCTCGACGACGACCCGCCCCTCGTCGGCCTCCATCCGGGCCATGTCGATCAGGTGCATCACCGGCGGCGCGGCCAACTCACCGGCGATCATCGCCCGGAGCATGTCGAGGCCGCTTCGCCGACCGACCTGGGCCGCGTTGGTCGCCGGGTCCGACCAGGTGAAGGTACGACTGCGCGCCGGTTCCTGCGTCTGCGTCATGGACGCAGCCTCGCAGCATCTTGCTGAGTCTGTCAACGAGACCTAGCCTGGTCGGATGCGACCCGCGGCACTGGACTGGTCGGTGGAGAACTGCACCATCGCCCGCACGATGGAGATCCTCGGCGAGCGGTGGACCCTGGTGGTGCTCCGCGAGGTGTTCACCGGCGTGCGCCGCTTCGACGACATGCGGGTGCGCACCGGCATTCCGCGTCAGGTGCTGACGAACCGGCTGGCCACCCTGGTGGAGCAGGGGGTGCTGAGTCGCGAGCCGTACCGGGAGCCCGGCAGCCGGCTGCGCCACGAGTACCGCTTGACGGAGAAGGGCCTGGACCTGTGGCCGGTGCTGGTCGCCGTGCTCGGGTGGGGCGACCGGTACCTCGCCGACCCGGAAGGCTCGCCGCTGAGCGTCGCTCACCGTGACTGTGGCGCGCCGGTACGCGTCGAGTTGCGATGTGCCGACGGGCACGACGTGGGTCAGTCACGCGACGTGGTGTCCCGCCCGGGTCCCGGCGCCCGCCGTCGTACCCCCTGACGGGCGGCACTCGCGCCATCCGGGGTCTTCGGGCATCGATGATCGTGCCCGCCCAAAATGGATCCGGCGTCGATTTGGTGTGACGGTGCTTGTTCGCCAGCGTGTCAGTGGTGTTGCGGCGATGTGACCGGCCAAGATCGGCGAATCCGGGCGAAACCAAGCCTTGTCAATGATCTTAAGTATGTGAATACTTCAGTTCACTCGGCCGGTTTCCCCAGATCGGCCGGGTTGCCCCCCTCGGGTTCGCCGCCCCCGGCGTGACCCGACCCCCCGCCCAGGAGGTTTATTACATGCGACCCACGAGGTCCTCATTCCGCGTCGCGGCCACCGTCGCCGTGTCCGGAACCCTGGTCGTCGGCACGCTCATCGGCGCGCCCGCCCAGGCCGCTCCCGCAGCCTCGCCCGATGCCGCTGCCGCAATCTCCGCTCAGCTCGGCGACCGCTCCGCCGGCTCGTACATCGACGCCAGCGGCAAGTCCGTCGTCACGGTGACCGACGCGGCCGCCGCCAGCAAGGCGAGCAAGGCCGGCGCTGCCGTCCGCTACGTCACCCGCGGTGCGGCCGAGCTCAACCGGGCCACCTCCGACCTGGAGCGCTCCGCCAAGATCCCGGGCACCGCCTGGTGGAGTGACCCGGTCACCAACCAGGTCGTCGTCTCCGTGGACAGCACCGTCACCGGTGCCAAGCTGGAGCGGGTCAAGGCCGCCGCCGCGCGGGCCAACGGCGCGGTCCGGGTCGAGGCCGAGGCCGGCGTGCTGAGCACCCGGATCTCCGGTGGCCAGGCCATCTACGCCGGTGGCGGCGGGCGTTGCTCGCTCGGCTTCAACGTGCGCAGCGGCAGCACCTACTACTTCGTGACCGCCGGGCACTGCACCAACATCTCGGCGAACTGGTACTCGAACTCGGCCCAGTCGGCGCTGATCGGCACCCGTACCGGCACGAGCTTCCCGGGCAACGACTACGGCATCGTGCGGCACAGCAACTCGGCCAACGCCGCCGGGAACGTCTACCTCTACAACGGCAGCTACCGGGACATCACCGGCTCCGGCAACGCCTCCGTCGGGCAGTCGGTGCAGCGCTCCGGCAGCACCACCGGCCTTCGTAGCGGCTCGGTGAACGCGACCAACGCCACGGTGAACTACGCCGAGGGCTCGGTCTCCGGTCTGATCCGCACCAACGTCTGCGCCGAGCCGGGCGACAGCGGCGGCTCGCTGTTCAGCGGCGGCACCGCCCTGGGCATGACCTCTGGCGGTAGCGGCAACTGCAGCAGCGGCGGCACGACCTACTTCCAGCCGGTCACCGAGGCCCTGAGCCGTTACGGCGTCAGCGTCTTCTGATCCAGTAACCGCCAGCGGGCCGCCGGAATCCTCCGGCGGCCCGTTCGCTGTCCTGGCCCACGACTCCGGCCGTACTCGGCACCCCTGGCGATCAGCGGGACCCGGACGGTCCCGATCGCCGCGCAGAGGCCAGCGCGGCGAGCACGGCGGCCAGTGGCACGACCGCCTCGCCGGCCGCCAACAGCCGCTCCGTCAGCCCGATCCATGCCCCGTCGGCGAAGAACTCGACGGCGAACCAGCCGAGCAGCCCGAGCAGGACCGCCGCCACCGCGAGCGCTGTCCAGCGCGCGGTTCCGCTCGGGGCTGACCCGTCGGGCGGCTGGCGCTGATCCCGACCGAGGGACGGCGCCGCTCCGCGGGGCACGGCCAGGGCGGGCCAGACAGCCAACGCCCCGAACGCCACACCGGCGGCGACGACGTGTGTCGTCGAGCCGCCCGGGCGCTGTGGGAAGGCGACCAGCACCAGGGTGGCCAGCCCGCCCAGCGCGAGCAGCCCTCGGCCCGCCGGCGCGGCAGTGACCAGACCGAGCGCGGTTATCAGGTGGCAGAGGCCCAGGCCGGCCAGCCCGATCGTCATGATCCAGCGATGGTCCGCACCCGTGGCGGCAAGCGCGCTGATGGTCTGCCGGACCGGGTCGAACCCGGCGGGTTGGGCGGCCTGCGCCAGCGTCCAGCCCCCGATGAGAAACAGTGGTGCGCCAACGGCTGACACCAGGGCCCAGCGGGGGACGGCGGACATCGGGCGATCGTAGCGGTGCGGACCGTCACGGAGTGGGCCCGTGGGTTGGCCGAAGCGGATCCGGAGGTACGACGCCGCCTGTCGGTAGTTCCGGGCCGATGGGTACGGCGCCGCCAGCGGCCCACACGAGGTGCGCCCGGCGGGCGGAGAGGACCGCCAGCAGGGGCCAGAGCGACACGGCCACCGCCGTCACGCGCTCGGCCAACCCGGTCCGGGACCCACTGGTCACCTCAAACGCGAACCAGCCGAAGAGGGCGAGCAGCACGACCGTGGCACTGAGCCCCACCCCCCGGCGAAACGCCCAGGGCGGCTCGGGTACGGCCGGATGCGCGGCGTCCCGCCCGCGCGGCAGTCGGAGCGCCGAACCGGCCGGCCAGAGCGCCAGGGCGAGGACGGCCACGGTCGCCGCGATGCCGTGGCTGAGGGAACCGCCGACCGTCGGCCGGGGGAACGCGACCAGCGCGATCGTTGCCACCCCGCCGACGGCGAGCAGGAAGCGGCTCGGCAACCCGGCGGCGTGCAGCGCGGCAGCGATCGCCAGATAGCAGCAGCCGAGCAGCGCCAGACAGCTGATCATGATCCAGGCGTCGGTGGCGTCGTGCCCGGCCAACTCGCTGATGGTGTCCCGGACCGGGTCGTAGTCGGTGGGCTGTCGGGCTTCCGCGACCGTCCAGCCGCCCACCAGCAGCAGGGGCCCGGCCACCGCCGTGGCGACGGCCCAGTTCGGTACGGCGCGCATTTCGCCACGTTAACCGGCGTGGCAGCCGGCTGAATCGGGTTCGCCGGTTCGCCCCACCAGCGAATCGGGCCGGCCTGCCGGGTGCCCCGGAGGCAGGGCGGCCACCCCTGACAGAATGCTGGTGAGGACTGTTCCACGATGAGGAGTTGCCAGCCGTGATCCGTACCCACAATGCCGGAAGCCTGCGCGCCGCGGACGCCGGCTCGACGGTGACGCTCGCCGGGTGGGTGGCCCGCCGGCGCGACCACGGCGGGGTCATCTTCGTCGACCTGCGCGACGGCTCCGGTGTTGTCCAGGTGGTGTTCCGCGAGGAGGACGCGCACGCGCTGCGCAACGAGTTCTGTGTGAAGGTCACCGGCGAGGTGACCCGCCGGCCGGCCGGCAACGAGAACCCGGAGCTGCCTACCGGCGACGTCGAGGTGACCGCCGTCGAGCTGGAGGTGCTTTCCGAGGCCGCCCCGCTGCCGCTGCCGGTGGACGACCAGATCGAGGCCGGTGACGACCTCCGGCTCAGGTACCGCTACCTGGACCTGCGCCGCAGCGGCCCGGCGAACGCGCTGCGGCTGCGCTCGCGCGCCAGCCACCTCGCCCGGGGCGTGCTGCACGAGCGGGACTTCCTGGAGATCGAGACGCCGACGCTGACCCGCTCGACGCCGGAGGGGGCCCGCGACTTCCTGGTGCCGGTCCGCCTTCAGCCCGGCAGCTGGTATGCCCTGCCGCAGTCGCCACAGCTGTTCAAGCAGCTGCTGATGGTCGGCGGTATGGAGCGGTACTACCAGATCGCCCGCTGCTACCGGGACGAGGACTTCCGCGCCGATCGCCAGCCGGAGTTCACCCAGCTCGACATCGAGATGTCCTTCGTCACCGAGGACGACGTGATCGACCTCGGCGAGGCGATCGTCTCGGCGCTCTGGAAGGACCTGGCCGGGCACGAGATCAGCCGGCCGATCCCGCGGATCACCTGGCACGACGCGATGGCCCGGTACGGCTCCGACAAGCCGGACCTGCGCTACGGGGTCGAGCTGACCGAGCTGACCGACTACCTGCGGGGCACCGAGTTCCGGGTCTTCGCCGGGGCGATCGACGCGGGCGGTTACGTCGGCGCGGTCGTGATGCCGGGCGGCGCGGCGCAGAGCCGCAAGGAGCTGGACGGTTGGCAGGACTGGGCCAAGGCGCGTGGCGCGCGTGGCCTGGCGTACGTGGTGCTGGACGCCGAGACTGGTGAGGCGCGCGGCCCGGTGGCCAAGAACCTGTCCGCCGAGCACCTGGGCGGGCTCGCCGACGCGGTCGGCGCGAAGCCGGGCGACGCGGTGTTCTTCGCCGCCAGCGGCACCAGCCGGGAGGCGCAGGAGCTGCTCGGTGCGGCTCGGGTCGAGATCGCCAAGCGGTCCGGGCTGATCGACGAGAGCGCCTGGGCGTTCTGCTGGGTGGTCGACGCGCCGATGTTCGAACGCACGGACGACGGCGGCTGGACGGCCGTGCACCACCCGTTCACCTCGCCCAACTCGGAGTGGGTCGACCGGTTCGAGGAGGCGCCGGACCGCGCTCTGGCGTACGCGTACGACATCGTCTGCAACGGCAACGAGATCGGCGGCGGGTCGATCCGTATCCACCGGGGTGACGTGCAGAAGCGGGTCTTCGACCTGCTCGGCATCACCCCCGAGGAGGCGCAGGACAAGTTCGGCTTCCTGCTGGAGGCGTTCAAGTACGGCGCCCCGCCGCACGGCGGCATCGCGTTCGGCTGGGACCGGGTCTGCATGCTGCTCGCCGGCGCGGACTCCATCCGTGAGGTCATCGCCTTCCCGAAGACCAGGGGCGGCTTCGACCCGCTGACCGGCGCGCCGACGCCGATCACCGCCCAGCAGCGCACCGAGGCCGGCATCGACGCCAAGCCCAAGCCCCCAGCCACCCCCCACACCGGCACCGCCGGCGTGGCAGCCCCGGTAGCCGACCCGGTCTAACCCCCCACCCCCCACCTGCTTGGTTGATCAAGAGGTTTGCGTCATCATCGCCCCGCGAGATGACGCAAACCTCTTGATCAATGGCGACGGGGGAGTGGGCTGGGATGCGGGTGCTTGTTGTTGGGGGTAGTGGGCTTCTCGGCGCGGAGGTGTGTCGGCGGGGCGTCAGCGCCGGGTTGTCGGTGGTGGGGACGTTCCACTCCGGCTACATCACCGCGCCGGGCGTTGCCGGGCGGCGGCTGGACGTGACCGACCGGGCCGCGGTGCGCGCGCTGGTCGCCGAGGTGCGGCCGGATGCCGTGGTCGGGACCCCCTACCGGTACGACGACTGGGCGGTCACCGCAGACGGGGCCGCGCACGTGGCGGTCGCCGCCGCCGAGGTGGGGGCCCGGCTGGTGCACGTGTCCAGCGACGCGCTGCACGCTGGCCGTCCCACGCCCTACGCCGACGACGAGCCACCCAGCCCGGTGCACGCGTACGGCGCCGCGAAGGCCGCGGCCGAGACCGCCGTGCGGGCGATCGACCCCGGCGCGGCCCTGGTGCGTACCTCGCTGATCCTGGGGGAGGGCAGTAAGCAGATCCAGCTCTGCCGGGACGCGCTCGCCGGCCGGGCCGCCCTGTTCACCGATGAGCTCCGTTGCCCGGTCGACGTCACCGACCTGGCTGACGCCGTGCTGGAGTTGGTCGCCTCCTCGTACGCGGGTCTGCTCAACGTTGCCGGCCCCGATGCCGTCAGCCGCGCCGACCTGGGACTGCTGGTCGCGGAGCGGTTCGGCCTGGACGCGGCCGGGCTCAAGACCACCACCGGCGCTGCCACCGGCCTGGTCCGCCCCCTTGATGTACGCCTCGACTCCTCCCGCGCCGCGGGCCTGCTGCGGACCCGGCTGCGGGGGGTGCGCGAACTCCTTGCTCCCTGAGCACACTTCCTATGCATAAATCTTGTGCATAGGAAGTGTGCAGAGATAGTGTGCAGGAATGAGCTCCTCATCCGACGGGCCGGCCGAGCCCCGCCGCGTCCATCTGAACAGCCAGCATGTCCGCACGCTGGCCCACCCGCTGCGGATGCGGCTGCTTGGTTCGCTGCGCGTCGACGGCCCGGCAACCGCCACGGCCCTCGCCCAGAAGTTGGGCACCAACACCGGGGCTACCAGCTATCACCTGCGCCAACTCGCCGAGGTGGGGCTGGTGACCGAGGACCCCGACCGGGGCAGTAGCCGGCAGCGCTGGTGGCAGGCCGCGCACGACGTGAGCAACTTCGAGCCCACCGATTTCGACGACGACCCGGACGCCCGCGCCGCCGTCCAGTGGATCCAGGCCGACCAGGTACGTGTGATGGCCGAGCTGGCCGAGCGGTGGATGGCCGTCGAGCACCACCAGTCCCGGTCCTGGCGCGACGCCGCCGGCATGAGTGACCTGGTGCTGCCGCTCGACCCAGCTCGACTGCGTGCCCTCAGCGACGACCTGTGGGCGGTGCTGATGCGCTACCGCGACGAAGCCGTCGCCGATGCCGCGGACGTCAAACCCGTGCACGTGTTCCTGGCTGGCTTCCCGCGTCTGGACGAGCGGTGGTGAGCGCGCTGACCGTACGCCAGGTTCGGGCTCGCTACCTCACGCTGTACGGCCTGCGCTGGCTTCCCACCGGCCTCATGATTCCGGTGATGATCCTGCTCATGCAGGAGCGGGGCCTGTCGCTGCCGCAGATCGGCCTGGTCGGCACCGCGCAGGGGCTGCTGGTGCTGGCGCTGGAGCTGCCCACCGGTGGGTTCGCCGACGCCCTCGGCCGCCGACCGGTGCTGCTCGCCGCCGGAGCGATCAACCTCATCTCGCTGGCGCTGTTCGCGGTGGCCGACTCGTTCGCGCTGTTCTTCCTGGTCTGGGCATTGCAGGGGATCTACCGGGCGTTGGACAGCGGCCCGCTGGAGTCCTGGTACGTCGATGCCACCCTGGCCGCCGACCCGGATGCCGAGTATGAGCGGGGCCTCGGGTACGCCGGCACCGTCATCGGCGGTGCCATCGGCGCTGGAGCGCTGATCAGCGGTGGCCTGATCGCCCTCGGCCCGATCGGGCCGGTCAGCGCGCTCACGGCGCCCGTGCTGGTCGCCATCCTCGCGCAGGCGGCGGCGCTTGTCGCGTTGCTCGTCCTGCTGGTCGAGCAGCGGCCGGCCAGCGGAGCGGCGACGCTACGGGCCTCGGTGGCGCAGGCGCCCCGGATGATCGGCCAGGCGGTCGGGCTGCTGCGCCGGTCCCGGGTGCTGCTTGCCCTGGTGGCCGTGGAGCTGTTCTGGGGTTTCGGCATGGTCACCTTCGAGTCGCTGCTGCCCGTGCGGCTCGCCGAGGTGATCGGCAACCCGGAGCGCGCCGCCGCGCTGCTCGGACCGGCCAACTCGGCCGCCTGGATCGCCTCGGCTGCCGGCGCGGCACTGACCCCGCTGCTGCTGCGCTGGCTGGGCGCCGCACCGGGCGCGGCCCTGCTGCGCATCCTGCAGGGCGTCACGGTGGTCGGGATGGGGCTGTTCGCCGGGCCGGTCGGAGTGCTCGTGGCCTACCTCGCCTGTTACACAGTGCACGGAGCGTCCAACCCGCTGCACAATGGGCTGCTGCACCGGCAGGTCGACGGCCCGTACCGGACCAGCGTGCTCTCACTGAACTCGATGATGGCGCAGCCGGCTGGCGCGCTCGGCGGGGTGGTGCTGACCGCGCTCGCCGCCGCCACCAGCGTTGGCACCGCCATGGTGGTTGGCGCGGTGGTGTTGGCCGTCGCCGCCCCGCTCTACCTGCCCGCCTGGCTGGCCGGCCGCCAGCCCGCGGCCGATCCCGCCGAGCCGCCCGCAGTTCCCGAATCCACCGAGCCGCAGGTCGCCGGGCGTTAGGAAGGGCACCTTCGGCTACCCGAGGCGATACCAGGGGTGCCCCACCCTCAGCCGAGCCGTAGCGTGCTGAGCGGGAGGGTGTTGGTGAAGCCGAGCCGCCGGTAGAGCCGTACCGCCCCGACATTGCTCGAGTAGACGCCGAGCCCCACGGTGTCGTGGCGCGCCAGCAGCGCCCGGGTCATCCCGGTGGTCAGCGCCGCACCCAGACCTCGACCCCGTTGGTCGGGGGCGACGGTCAGGCCGGCGAGGAAGCCGATGTCACCCTGGCTGCGGTCCGCGCCGCACGCCACCAGCCGGTCGCCGGCCCGGATGCCGTACCAGGCCACCACTCGTGGGTCGCCCGGTCGGGCGGTGGTGCTCGGGAACGCCTCGTCGATCAGCGCCTCCAGCGCCGGATGGTCAGCCTCGGCGAGTCGTACCACCCGGTGCTCGTCCTCCTGCGCCGGTGGTGGCGTGTCGGTCCAGTGGAAGTCCCAGTCGTCGTGGCGGGTCACCGCGAGTCGCCCCACAAGCAGCGCGGGATCGTGCCGGGGCAGGTGCAGCCGCTGCTCCGGGCGCAGCACCCCGTCGGCGACCAGCGCGACACAGACCTCGATCGCCGGCCCAGCCGGGCCGATCGCGCAGCCGGCCGGCCCGTGCTCGGGCGGCACCAACCACAGCACGGCGCCGTCGCGCCGGTAGCCGTGCGCGGGCGTGCCCCGCCCGAGTGCGTGCCGGGCGAACGGGTGGTGGCCGACGGCGGCCAGGATGGCGCTCCGGTCCTGGAGCACCTGGTCGTCGATGATCATGCTCAGCAGCCTAGGAGTCAGCGGCCGAGCGCCTGCGCCGGGCCACCGCGGCGCAACCAAATCCATCGTGGAGATTGACGAGTCGACCGATTGGGTACATCACGCGCCGACCTACTGGGAACCCCCACCGGAGGACCGACATGCTCGCCATCCTGGCCGCCATCGTCTTTGGCTTCGCCCTGCTGATCGATTTGCTCGACACGAACTTCGGAGCACCGGACCTGTTCAACTGGAACACGCTCGTACTCCTCGGACTGTTCCTGCTCTCGCTCTACCTCGGCGGCGTGGGCAGCGGCCCGCGCGGCGGTGGCGGCGGTGGCGGCGGCCGCTGGTACCGGGGCCGGCGCCCCGGTCGTGGCTGACCGGAACCGATCACCCGTGGCGGGCCCACGGCGCGATTCCGGCGTCGTGGGCCCGGCCCGGTACTGTCTTCGTGATGGAGTCCGACGCCCTCTTCTCCCTCGGTGAACCCGCCGGGTCGCGCAGCGCGCCCGACGGTCCCGCCGGTGTCGACGGCTTTACTGCGGTGGCCGACGATTCGCCCCTGCCCGTCCGGATGCGCCCGGTGATTCTCGACGAGTTGGTCGGGCAGGACCACCTGCTCGCCCCCGGCGCCCCACTGCGGCAGTTGGTCTCCGGCGGTGCCCCGATGTCGGTGATCCTCTGGGGCCCGCCGGGCAGCGGCAAGACCACCATCGCGCACCTGGTGGCCGGGGCGACCGACCGCCGCTTCGTCGCCATGTCGGCGCTCTCCGCCGGCGTCAAGGACGTGCGGGCGGTGATCGAGGCGGCCCGTCGCCAGCGCCGCTCGGGCGGCCCGCAGACCGTGCTCTTCATCGACGAGGTGCACCGGTTCAGCAAGACCCAACAGGATTCGCTGCTCGCCGCGGTCGAGGACCGTACGGTCACGTTGCTGGCGGCGACCACCGAGAACCCGTATTTCTCGATCATCTCCCCGCTGTTGTCGCGGTGTGTGCTGCTCACCCTGCAACCGTTGGACGACGAGGCGGTCCGTGGCCTGCTGCGCCGCGCGGTCGCCGACAAGCGCGGCCTGGACGGCGCGCTGAGCCTGACCGCGGAGGCCGAGGACCACCTCGTCCGGCTCGCCGCCGGTGACGTCCGCAAGGCACTCACCGCGCTGGAGGCGGCGGCGGCCTCCGCGACGGCGCTCGGCACCGGGCGGATCGACCTCGCCACCGCCGAGCAGGCGGTCGACGTGGCGGCGGTGCGCTACGACCGCGACGGCGACGCCCACTACGACGTGGTCAGCGCCTTCATCAAGAGCATGCGCGGCTCGGACGTGGACGCCGCGGTGCACTGGCTGGCCCGCATGCTGGTCGCCGGTGAGGATGCCCGGTTCATCGCCCGCCGCCTGGTCATCTTCGCCAGCGAGGACGTGGGCATGGCCGACCCCGGGGCCTTGAGCGTGGCCACCGCGGCCGCGCACGCGGTCGAGTACGTCGGGCTGCCCGAAGCGCAGCTCAACCTGGCCCAGGCGGTGATCCACCTGGCCACCGCGCCCAAGTCGAACTCGGCCACCACCGCCATCGGTGCCGCGATCGCCGATGTGCGGGCGGGTCGCGGCGGTCCGGTGCCGCGCGGGCTGCGCGACGCGCACTACTCCGGCGCCCGAGGGCTGGGCCACGGGACCGGCTACCGCTACCCGCACGACGACCAGCGCGGCGTGGTCACCCAGCAGTACGTCCCGGACGACCTGGTGGGCACCGACTACTACCAGCCCAGCCCGCACGGCGCGGAACGATCGGTGGCCACCCGGCTGCCGCTGCTGCGCCGAATCGTGCGTGGCCTGCCGGCCCCGGCCGCCCGTCCGGAGACTCCGACAGCCGAGCCGCCTGTAACGGCGCAGACCGCGTCGGCGCTTCCTGGCGAGACCGGTCGCCCGACGACAGACACGCGCGCTCCCGGCACGATGCAGGACAGCGGCACTGAAGCCGCAGGAGAGGGTCAACAGTGAGATCGCGTGGTGGGGACCACCCGGACGAGGGCCCGGACGAGCGGCGCGATCCCCGCGCCAAGACGCGACGCTGGGGTCGAGGCCGGGCAGCCGAGGCCGAGCCGGCGGAACCGGTCGCCGGCGAGGAGTTCGGCTGGATCGACGACCTGCGCTCGGCCAAACAGCAACGCACCGAGCTGGGCCCGGACGGGGCCCCGGCAGAGCCGACCCGCCCGCGCGGGGGTGCGCCGGCAGAACCCGCCGGGCCGCGTACGGGTGCGCCGGCAGAGCCGACCGGTGCGCGCGGAGGTGCACCGGAGACCTCGGCGCCGCCCGCACCGCGCCAGAGCGACCCGGGCGGTGCGCCCGCGCGTCGACCGGTCGACGGCCCCTGGCCGGGGGAGGCGCCTCGACCCGGACGTGCTCTTCATCGGCGACGATCGGGTGCTCACCTCCGCCGGAGTGGCCGCCGGCATCGACCTCTGCCTGCACGTCATCCGCC
>NZ_JBEXEV010000039.1:0-66389 GCF_040606435.1 Micromonospora sp. NPDC005413 | reverse complement strand
CGCGGGGCGGGGCGGGGCGGGGCGGGGCGGGGCGGGGCGGGGCGGGGCGGGGCGGGGCGGGCGTTTTTAGGTTGGGGCGGCGTCTTCGGTGCGGGCGGCGCGGTGCAGGCCGTAGAGGGTCAGGGCTGCTGCGGCGAGCAGTGGGCCGCCGTCGCGGATCAGACCGTCCAGCCCCAGCAGCCACCAGCACAACGGCAGGTCCACGGCGAGTACGGCCACCGTGACGACGACCAGCAGGCCACGCGCCCAGTCCTTGCCGCGCATCAGGAACGCGGTGCAGAACAGCACCGCGTAGCTGGCCGCGATCCCCGCGCCGAACCAGAACAGCACGGCTGGCACCGCGGTCAGTCGACCATCCAGGATGGAAGCAGCGGCCACCAAGGCTGGCACCAGCATCAGCGGGCTGTAGGTGAAAGCCGCCACCCGGCTGGTCAACAGCCAGGCGCTGGCCTGCGGTCGGCGCGGAGGGGTCTCACGCCAGGAGAGGCCGGCACGGTCGATGACGAGCCGGGGCCGGTGCCGGACCAGGTGCCCGGCCAACGCCGACGAGCGGTAGAGCAGCCAGACCACCGCGGCACAGAGCGCGGTGAGCACTGCGAAGCCGAGCACACCGGGCAGCGGCGGCACCCCCTGCCGGGGCACGATGATCCGGCCGACGGCGAAGATCGTGGTGACCGCGAGGATCAGACCGAACGGACGAGCCGCCGCACGACCCCGCCGGACGTGCCCGATCAGCAGCAGGAAGCCGAACGAGCGCAGCATCGCCCAGCCGGTCCGTAC
Organism: Micromonospora sp. NPDC005413; assembly: GCF_040606435.1. Lineage (NCBI taxonomy): Bacteria > Bacillati > Actinomycetota > Actinomycetes > Micromonosporales > Micromonosporaceae > Micromonospora > Micromonospora sp. NPDC005413. The sequence goes on along the minus strand of NZ_JBEXEV010000039.1, from coordinate 65,609 downwards.
GGCCAGCCCGAAGCCCTGCTCCGGGGCGTACCACCAGTTGAGCAGCTCGACCACGACGGTGGCCGCCGCCGTCGTCGCAAGCAGGATGATGAGCACCCGGACGGCGGACGGCCGCCGGACCTGGGTCTCGGCGGCCGTCCTCATGGAATCTGATGATGCCCGCAGCGGGCAACCTTCACACCTAGCGCTGCGGCTGCGCGGCGTCCAGGCGCGCGCGCAGCGCGTCCAACTCGGCCCAGAGCACTCCAGGCAGCTTGTCACCGAACTTCTCGAACCACTCGGTGACGAGCGGCAGCTCGTTACGCCACTCGTCCGGGTCGACCTTCAGGGCGATCCGAACGTCCTCCGGGGTCATGTCCAGGCCCTCGACGTCCAGCGCGTCGGGCGCGGGAACCATGCCCACCGGCGTCTCGACCGCGCCGGCCGTGCCCTCGATCCGCTCGACGACCCACTTGAGCACCCGGGAGTTCTCCCCGAAGCCGGGCCAGAGGAACGAGCCGTCCGGGTCCTTGCGGAACCAGTTGACGTAGTAGATCTTGGGCAGCTTCGCCTCGTCGCCGTCGGCGCCCTTGCCCATCTCGATCCAGTGCCGGAAGTAGTCACCGGCGTTGTAGCCGATGAACGGCAGCATCGCCATCGGGTCCCGCCGGACGACGCCCACGGCGCCGGACGCGGCAGCGGTGGTCTCCGAGGAGAGCGTGGCACCCATGTAGACGCCGTGCACCCAGTCGCGGGCCTCGGTCACCAGCGGGATGGTGTCCTTGCGACGGCCGCCGAAGAGGATCGCGTCGATCGGCACGCCGTTCGGGTCGAAGTACTCGTCGGCGAGGATCGGGCACTGGGTGATCGGGGTGCAGAACCGGCTGTTCGCGTGGGAGGAGAGGCTGTCGCTCTCCGGCGTCCAGTCGTTGCCCTTCCAGTCGATGAGGTGCGCCGGGGGCTCGCCCATGCCCTCCCACCAGACGTCCCCATCGTCGGTGAGGCCCACGTTGGTGAAGACGGAGTTGCCCCGGTCCAGCGTCCGCATCGCGTTCGCGTTGGTCTTCCAGTCGGTGCCGGGCGCGACGCCGAACAGGCCGTACTCCGGGTTCACCGCGTACAGCCGGCCGTCCTCGCCGAACCGCATCCAGGCGATGTCGTCGCCGATGGTCTCGACCTTCCAACCGGGGATGGTCGGCTCCACCATGGCCAGGTTGGTCTTGCCGCAGGCCGACGGGAACGCACCCGCGATGTGGTAGACCTTGCCCTCCGGCGAGGTGATCTTGAGGATCAGCATGTGCTCGGCGAGCCAGCCCTCGTCGCGCCCCATCACGCTGGCGATCCGCAGGGAGTAGCACTTCTTGCCGAGCAGCGAGTTGCCGCCGTAGCCGGAGCCGTACGACCAGATTTCGCGGGTCTCCGGGAAGTGCGAGATGTACTTGGTCTCGTTGCACGGCCAGGCGACGTCCTGCTGGCCGGGGGCGAGCGGGGCGCCGATCGAGTGCAGCGCGTGCACGAAGTCCGCGTCGTCGCCCATCGCCTCGAGGACCCGGGTGCCCATCCGCGTCATGATTCGCATCGAGGCGACCACGTACGGGCTGTCGGTGATCTCGACACCGAACATCGGAGACTCGGCCTCGACCGGGCCCATGACGAACGGGATGACGTACATGGTGCGACCGCGCATGGAGCCGCGGTAGAGCTCGGTCATCGTCCGCTTCATCTCGGGCGGCGCCATCCAGTTGTTGGTGGGGCCAGCGTCCGCCTCATCGAGGGAACAGATGAAGGTGCGTTCCTCGACCCGGGCGACGTCCGTCGGGTCGGTACGCGCGTAGAACGAGTTGGGCTTCTTCTCCGGGTTCAGCCGGATCAGCGTGCCGGCCTCGACCAGCTCGTCGGTGAGGCGGCGCCACTCCTCGTCGGACCCGTCCACCCAGACGACACGGTCGGGGGTGGTCAGTGCCGCGACCTCACGGACCCAGGCGAGCAGTTTCGGATGGGACGTCGGGGCCTGATCAATACCCCGCACAACAGCCGGAGCAACCATGACACATCTCCTTGTGGTCGACGCTGACCGATCTATGGGATGCACGAGACTCAGCGGCGCGATGCGTCGCCTTCGTGGAAACCTGGGATTGGCCTCAGCGTAAACCGGGCAGCCTTCGGAGTCAGTGGGACTGGTTGTGAAGAACTGCACAAGGTACGGCCACGCTGCGGTATCACGAGCTGATACCCGCTTTCCCGCGCAGTTTCACGCAAATCTTGTTGTGCACCCCGGCGGACGCTTGTTGCGGTCGGGCCGTGGACCTGCCCCGCCGACCGGTGCGTGGATTCCCGTTCCGCGCCGCGTCAGTCCTCCCAATTGGTTACGCTGCGTGCAACAGTTCCGCACGGGGCGATGGGCTCCGCCGAGCGACCACGCCCGCTTGCCGTTGCTACCCCTCTGACTGGTCGACAGCCGGTAGGCTCGCTCCGTGGCCGCCACGATGACCGGGGAGCAACCGGGTCCCCGGCAGACCCGACAGGGTCTGGTCGGCAAACTGCTGGACCGCTTCGGTCACCTCGTCCGCGAGATGAGCAAGTTCGCCACCGTGGGTGGGGTCGCCTTCCTCATCGACTTCGCGCTCTTCAACTACCTGACGAGCAGCCGTGGCGTCGAGGAGTTGACGGCGAAGACGATCTCCACGGTGATCGCCGCCTCCGTCGCCTTCGTGGGCAACCGGTTCTGGACCTGGCGCCACCGTCAGCGCAGCAACCCGGCCCGCGAGTACGCACTGTTCTTCATCTTCAACGCGGTCGGCCTCGGCATCGCGGTGGCCTGCCTCGCGATCAGCCGGTACGGGCTCGGCAGCATCTGGCCGGCGGTGTTCCAGACGCGCCTGGCCGACAACGTCGCCAGCTACGTCGTCGGCACGGGCCTCGGCACGTTGTTCCGATTCTGGTCGTACCGGCGGTTCGTCTTCGTCGAAGCGGGAACCCCGACCCTTCCGCAGGTGAAGCCCAGCCGTGATCACGGGGCGTGACCTGCCGCCCACCTCGTTCGGCCGGTGATCGCCGGCCGCACCGACTGCCTTAAGGTGTTGCGCATGCGTCTTGTCCGTCTGCTGCCTGAGCGCTGGCAGAAGTTCATCCACGAGGCGCTCAAGTTCGGCATCGTCGGCGGCATCAACACCGTCATCAATTACGCGGTGTTCAATGCCCTTGCACTGACCGTTTTCGTCAATGGTCAGCTGAAGGCGACCGTGATCGCGACCGTCGTCGCCACGATCACGTCGTATCTAATGAATCGACACTGGACGTACCGGGATCGCCCGAAATCGGCGCTTCGTCGAGAATACGTCCTGTTTTTCCTTTTCAACGGGGCTGGCCTGCTCATTGAACTAGGCGCCGTTGCAGCGGCCAAGTACGGCCTCGGCGTCCATGGCCTGCTGGCGCTGAACGTGGCCAAGACCGTCGGTGTCCTGCTGGCCACGCTGTTCCGGTTCTGGTCGTACCGGACCTTCGTCTTCCAGCCCGTCCCACCAGTCGAGGACGAGGCGAAGCCCGAGTCCACCTGGCACAGCATCCCCCGCGACGAGTGGGACACCATGGCCGAGATGGACCCGGTCGCCGAGTTGGCCGAATCGGTCTCCGAGCTGGAATCCGAGCTGGAACAGGCAGAGTCCACAGGGCTCGCCGACTCACCGCCGGGCGCTCCCACTCAGGGGCGGCCCTCGCGCCTGAGCGACAGCCCCGCCGCCGACCTGGACGCGGAACTCGCCGCGGAGCTGCACGTCGGCACCCGCCGCGCGCCCCGCCGGTGACGACACCCGTCGGCCGCTCCGGCACCGGGCAACCCGCCGAGCTTTTCTTCGAGGATCTCGTCCCGGGGCTCACCGTCGACCTCGGCGTGGTCACCGTGGATGGCGACGAGATGGTGGCCTTCGCCCGCCGCTTCGACCCGCAGTGGTACCACGTCGACCCTGACCTGGCCGGGGCTAGCCGGCACGGTGGGCTGATCGCCAGCGGCTTCTACACCGTGAGCCTGTTCATGCGCGCGTACGTCGACCATCTGCTGTCCCGGGCGGCCGCGGACGCGTCACCCGGCCTGGAGGAGCTGCGCTGGCTCGCCCCCGTGCGCGCCGGCGACCGGCTCGCCGTACGGGTCGACGTGATGGGCGCGCGACCGTCGACCGCCCGTCCGGGCCTCGGCACCGTGAGCCTCACGGGCACCATGCTCCGCCTCGGCGCGGACGACCGGCCTGAGCAGGAGGTGCTGCGGACCCGCTTCCGTGGCTGGTTCGCCGTACGACCGGTCGAAGCCGACCCGGCCGAAGCCGAGCCGGCCGGAATCGACCCAAGCGAAGCCGACCCGACCGGAGCCGACCTGCGCGAGAGCGGCCCGTCCGGCAGCGACCCTGCTGACAACAACCCGGCCGGGCCCGAACAGCCCGAAAGCGGCCCGCCCAGGGCCGAACCACACGACTGACCCGCCCCGACACGGACGCAGGGGCGGGCCTCAACCGGCCCGGATCAGGTCGTGGTGTCGCGCAGCGGCTTGCCCTCGCGCATGTCGGCGAGGATGTCGCGCATCTCCCCGTCGCCCAGCGAGTGCTTGTCGTGCTGTGCCTCGACCAGCTCGTACAGGGTGGTCTGCACCCGGCCGACGCCCGGCACGTCGGCGAGCACCGACTGGCCGCGCTCACCGGCCGACTCGATGGTCAGCGTGCCGCAGCCGAGCAGCCGCTCGAGGAAACGCTGATTCATCGAGTGGTCGTTGACCCGGGTGAGCGGAAGGTCCCGCCGCTCCCGGGAGAAGACACCCTGCTGGATCAGCACCCGCTCGTTGGTGAACAGGTAGTGCGTGGTGCGCCAGACCAGGAAGGGCCACAGGCCGAGCCAGAGCACCGCGACCAGGGCGATCACCCCGATCACGGCCAGAGCGATCGAACCGCCGCCACTCTCGGGCAGCAGGAGCACACCGACCACCACCGCGGCGATCGCCAGCACCAGCACCACGATCGGCCGGATCAACGCCTTCCAGTGCGGGTGCAGATGCAGCACGACATGCTCGTCCTCGGTGAGCACGTCTTCAGGAAACGCCACGGGAACCTCCAACGCCATTTTCTCGACGCGCAGACGGTAAACCCCCCAAGGCCTCCCACAACATCCGCCACGCGGCCCTACCCCAGTCTTCACGATCTTGCACTTCGATCGCCGCCTGCGGCTTTCGCCCGTTCCGCCCGGGGGAAGCACCTGCAGGTTGGCGCTGAGGGTGGATCAGCGCAGGTGAAGGACGTCGCCGGCTGCGAGGGTGCGGATGGCCGTCGGGGTGGTGACCTGGAGCTGACCGTCTCGATCGACTCCGGTGGCGGTGCCGGTCAGGGCCTCGCCATTGGGGAGCAGGACGCGCACCTCGCGGCCGATCGTCGCGCAGGCCGCCAGGTAGGCGTCGCGCAGCCCGCTGGCCACCGCGTCGCCGCCCGTGGAGCGCCAACGGTCGTACCAGTCGGCGACCCCCCGCAGCAGTGCCCGCAGCAGCGGGTCCCGATCGGTGGCCGCCGCGCCCGCCAGTTGCAGCGAGGTGGCCGGCAACCCGGTCGGATTCACCGGCAGCTCGTCGGCGCGCAGCGTCACGTTGAGCCCGATGCCGAGCACGATGGCCGGCGGTTGGTCCGGTGAGCGCCCGGGCACCGCCTCGGCCAGCACGCCCGCGCACTTCGCCTCGTCGATCAGCAGGTCGTTCGGCCACTTCAGAGTGGCCTCCAGCTCGGCCAGCCGGGTCACCGCCTCCACCAGCGCCACGCCGGCCAGCAACGGCAGCCACCCGTACCCCGTGGGTGTCGCTGGCACCCAGCCGCGGTCCGGCACGGCCTCGCCGGGCCGCAGCAGCACGCTGGCGGCGATGCCGGCCCGCGCCGGCGACTGCCAGACCCGGCCGCGTCGGCCCCGACCGGCGGTCTGCCGCTCAGCGACCACGACCAGGCCCTCAGGCTCGCCGGCCCGGGCCGCCTCGGCCACGTCGGCGTTGGTGGAGCCGGTCTCGGTGCGCAGCTCAAGCCGGGCCCACGGCCCTTGCGGCGCGACCAGCGCGCGGCGCAGCCGGGCCGCTGACAGCGGCGGGCGGTCCAGATCGGTGTACGGGGAGCCCGACATTCCGCCAGCCTACGGCGGTGGTCGCGTCGACACTGAGGCGTACTGCACAGCGGCACCGACCTGAACCATCGTTATATTCCCTGGGTGACTACCGAGACCGGGACCAACATCCACAGCACCGCGGGCAAGCTGGCGGACCTGGAGCGCCGGGTTGACGAGGCGGTGCACGCCGGGTCGGCCCGCGCGGTCGAGAAGCAGCACGCGCGAGGCAAGAAGACCGCTCGCGAGCGGATCGAGATGCTGCTCGACGAGGGCTCCTTCGTCGAGCTCGACGGGCTGGCCCGCCACCGGTCCACGGCCTTCGGGCTGGAGAAGAACCGTCCGTCCGGCGACGGCGTGGTCACCGGCTACGGCACGGTGGACGGCCGGCAGGTGTGCGTCTTCGCGCAGGACTTCACGGTCTTCGGTGGCTCCCTCGGCGAGGTCTTCGGCGAGAAGATCGTCAAGGTGATGGACCTGGCCATGAAGATCGGCTGCCCGGTGGTCGGCATCAACGACTCCGGCGGCGCGCGCATCCAGGAGGGCGTGGTCTCGCTCGGCCTCTACGGTGAGATCTTCTTCCGCAACGTGCGGGCCTCCGGCGTCATCCCGCAGATCTCGCTGGTGATGGGGCCCTGCGCCGGCGGTGCGGTCTACTCCCCGGCGGTCACCGACTTCACCGTGATGGTCGACCAGACCTCGCACATGTTCATCACCGGCCCCGACGTGATCAAGACGGTGACCGGCGAGGACGTCGGCATGGAGGAGCTGGGCGGGGCACGTACGCACAACTCCCGCAGCGGCAACGCGCACTACCTCGCCAGCGACGAGTCCGACGCGGTCGACTACGTCAAGGCGCTGCTGTCGTACCTGCCGTCGAACAACCTCGACGAGCCGGTGGTCTTCGAGGCTCCCGCCGAGCTGGAGATCAGCGACGAGGACCGCGAACTGGACACGCTGATCCCGGACTCGGCCAACCAGCCGTACGACATGCACACGGTGCTCGAACACGTCCTCGACGACGGGGAGTTCCTGGAGGTCCAGCCGCTCTACGCGCAGAACATCGTGGTCGGCTACGGCCGGGTCGAGGGGCGTCCCGTCGGCGTGGTGGCCAACCAGCCGATGCACTTCGCCGGCACCCTGGACATCGCCGCGTCGGAGAAGGCCGCCCGGTTCGTCCGCACCTGTGACGCCTTCAACGTCCCGGTTCTGACCTTCGTGGACGTGCCCGGCTTCCTACCCGGCACCGGGCAGGAGTGGGACGGCATCATCCGTCGGGGCGCCAAGCTCATCTACGCGTACGCCGAGGCGACCGTCCCCAAGGTCACCGTGATCACCCGCAAGGCGTACGGCGGGGCGTACGACGTCATGGGTTCCAAGCACCTCGGCGCGGACCTCAACTTCGCGTGGCCGACGGCGCAGATCGCCGTGATGGGCGCGCAGGGCGCGGTGAACATCCTCTACCGCTCGGAGCTGGCCGGCGCCGAGGACCCGGCGGCGGTCCGGGCCGAGAAGATCGCCGAGTACGAGGACACCCTGGCCAACCCGTACGTGGCGGCCGAGCGTGGATACATCGACTCGGTGATCCCGCCGCACGAGACGCGCACCCAGATCGTCCGGGCGCTGCGCGTCCTTCGCACCAAGCGCGAGACCCTGCCCCCGAAGAAGCACGGCAACATCCCTCTCTGAGTCCTGCTCTGTCCGCGCAACTTCGGGGAAAGTGCTGCCTCCGGACGCCTGGAGGCACCTACATCCCCGAAGTTGTGCGGATCAAGAACGGTCAGCAGGCCGGGTTGGCGGCGGCGCACATGCGGCGGGCGGCGACCTCCGCCAGGCGGCGCAGTTCCGGCTCGGTGCCGGTCTGTCCCAGACCGAGCACTGTGATCAGGTCGCCCACCCGGACCACGGCGGTGCTGGTCGGCCGGGGCGCCTTGGCGATGGGCTCGCCCGTCTTCTGATCAACGGGCTGCGAACCGGTGTGCCGTAGCAGTGCAGCCCCGTCGCCGGCGAACCCCCGCTGGACCACCGTCCAGCGGTGCACCGCCACCCCGGTGCCCGTTGCGCCCCCCACCTCGTACTCTCCGATGCTGTTCCACTCGGCGCACGGGGCGACCAGGTCGTCCAGAGTGGCGAGGAGCTGTGTGGCCGCGTCCGGAGTCAGCCGGAAGAGATCCTGCGTGACCAGACCATCCGCCGCGGTGAGGATTGCCGGGGCGCGCTTCGGCACCAGGGTCTGCGAGCGAGACAAGATTGACATCTGCCAGCCATCCGAGCGCCCCTGGCTTGTCCGGCAGTAGCCGAGCATCTCATCCAGCCGGACCGGCTCACCCAGGCCCGACTGGCTGAGCCGCACATCGACCGGCTGCGCCAGGTCGACCGGCTGCAACAGAGCGTCAATGGTGATCTCGTACCGGGTCGGCGGGGCGGAGGCAGTCGGCAGGGCCGGTGACGGGGACTTCGCCGGAGCGGCGACCGCCACGGCGGACACGCCGACGAGGGCCAGCACGACGGTGGCCACAACGGTCCTGCGCTGGTTGCGGCGGCGAGCCCGGGCACGGATCTCCGCCGGGCCGAGCCAGCGCACATCGTGCAGGTCCCGCTGGACTCGTTCGATGAATGTCGGGTCGTCACGCATCGGTGGCCTCCTCCAGATCAGAGACGGCGAGCAGGCCGGCGAGAGCGGCGCGGCCCCGGGAGAGTCGAGCCTTGACCGTGCCGACCGGGGCTGCGGTCTCCCGCGCCACCTCGGCGACCGGCATGCCGACCAGGTAGTAGAGGGCGATGGCGACGCGTTGCTCCTCGGGCAGTCGACGCAGGGCGGCGACCACCTCGATGGTGTCGGTGCCCGGGCCGGGAACGGTCTCGGTGACCCCGTGCCGCAGGTACGCGCGTGCGCGGCTGCGTAGGCTGCGCCACCGGCTGACCACGACCCGACTGGCCACCACCCGTACCCACGCCTCCGGGTCGTCGTACCCACTGATCGTCGACCAGCGCTGCCACGCCCGGATGTACGCCTCCTGCACGGCGTCCTGCGCCTCGACCCGGTCGCCGGTCAGGGCGTAGACGAACCCGAGCAGCCGTTGCCGACTCCCCCGGTAGAACTCGTCGAACCCGTCGACGTCCGGCACCCACTACCTCCCCGTGTCGGTCGCAGGGAACACGCACCGGGCAGGGTCATCGGTTGCCCGGTCAGGCGATCATCTTCTCCAGGTCGGCGAGCGGGAACGCGCCGGCCGCGATCCGTTCCCGGACCGCCCGGCGTACGGCCCGCTGGACGGCAACGTTGGCCGGCGTCGGTACGCCGTGCAGCCGGCCGAGCAGCGCGATCTCCCCGTTGAGGTGGTCGACCTCGGTCGAGCCGGTGCCCCGGGCCAGGCTCTGCCAGGTGGAGCCACCGGAGCGGGTCTCGCCGTCGACCGGGCGCTGCCCGACCAGGTCACCGCGTTCGGCCTTCTCCTCCTCCGGCGAGGTGTGCGCGATGCCGGCGGCGGCGAGTGCGGCGACACCTTCGGCGCGTACCCGCTCGACCAGCGCGTCCGGGATGTCCCGGCCGAGCAGGGCCTGCAGACCGTTGCCGAGGTTGCTGAGCAGCTTGCCGTACTTCCAGCGCAGCACGTCGGTGCGGACCGGCGCGACGAACCCGGCGGCGCTCAGATCGGCGGCGATCGCCCGGTCGGTGTCGTCCGCGCCGCCGGGGTACCGCCCGATGTGGAGCATCCCGGGATGCGGGTACCCGTTGGCCACCACCACGCCCGGGTCCAGGTGGGTGGCCGGCAGCCAGACGCAGACCGGGTGCACGTCGGCGAAGAGCCGCAACGCGGCCCGCTCGTTGGCCACCCCGTTCTGCGCGGTCACCAGCGGCAGACGCTCGCCCGCCGTGCCGCCGCCGACCACCGGCGCGTCCACCCAGGCTGCCAGCGCCCCGGCGGTGTCCTGCGACTTGACGGTGAGGATCAGCACCGTGTCCGCCGGCAGCGGCTGGTCACCGGGCCCGTCCACAGCGACGAACTGGGCGGTGACCTCGCCGTCGGGCTGCCGCAGGGTCAACCCCCGCGCGCGGATCGCATCCAGGTGGGCACCCCGGGCCACCAGGGTCACGTCCCGTCCGACCTGCGCCAGCCGTACGCCAATGGTCCCGCCGACCGCACCCGCCCCGATGATCACGTATCGCATGGCCTCATTCTGCCCGCCCGCGCCCGTCCCTTCTCCGGTCCGGGGATCGGGTCAGACGGTCAGGCCGGCGTCGGTGAGGATCGGGCCGGCGAGGAGCAGCGCGCCGGCGACCAGGGCCACCAGGTTGACCAGGGCGAAGACCGTCACCCAGAAGAGCGCCGGGAACGGGGTGAGCCCGGCGAGCTGGTCAGCGTCGGAGGCGGGCATCCGGCCGCGCGAGCGCAGCCGTTGCAGTTCCACCACCGGCCGCAGCCCGCCGAGCAGCAGGAACCACACCCCGGTGTACGCGAACGCGGCCTGGACCTGCGGGCTGGCGTACCACGAGACGGCGAGCACCAGTGCTCCGGTGACCAGCAGCGACACCACGCCGAACGCATTGCGGATCATCACGAGCATGGCCAGCAGCAGCACCACCGCGACCCAGAGCAGCAGCGTGATCCGGTTGCCACCGAGCAGCCAGGCGCCGGCCAACCCGACCAGCGGCGGGGCGACATAGCCGGCGAGCAGGGTGAGGATCATGCCCGGCCCGGTGGGCCGGCCGGCGGAGAGCGTCAACCCGGACGTGTCCGAGTGCAGCCGGATACCGCGCAGCTTACGGCCGGTGAGCAGGGCAACGAGGGCGTGCCCACCCTCGTGGGCGATGGTGATGGCGTTACGGGCGATCCGCCACGGCAGTCGGGTGGACACCACGACCAGCGCGACGGCCGCGGTGATCAGCACCAGCAGAGGGGGCGGGTCCGGTTGTGCGCCGAACAGCGTGTCCCACAGGTCGCTCAGCCCGTCGATCGACATCATGGGGCGCGAGCCTACCGGCGACGTTCCGTGTCGCCTGCCCGTGAAGCTTTTCTCAGTTCGCCTTGCGATCTAGGGCACTTACCTCCAAAGATGGATGTCGATAGAGCGACGTCCTTGGAGGCACTCATGGCCCGTACCTCATCATCGCTGCGCCGCACGCTCGCGGCCGGCCTCACCATCCTCGCCACCGCGGCCGCGGCCCTGGTCGCGACCGCCAGCCCGGCGGCGGCAGCCACCACACCCGGCATCGACGTGTCCAACTACCAGGGCTCCATCAACTGGACCAGCGTCCGGAACGCCGGCATCCAGTTCGCCTACATCAAGGCGACCGAAGGCACCAGCTACAAGGACCCGCGCTTCAACGCGAACTACGTCAACTCGTACAACGCCGGGGTGATCCGCGGGGCGTACCACTTCGCCCGGCCGAACATCTCCGCCGGCTCGACCCAGGCCAACTACCTGGCGTCCAACGGCGGCGCCTGGTCGGCGGACAGCCGCACCCTGCCCGCCGCGCTCGACATCGAGGGGAACCCGTACGCCGGCGGCTACTGCTACGGGCTCAGCACCACCGGGATGCGCAACTGGGTGCAGGACTTCCTCAACACCTACCGCTCCCGCACCGGCCGGTACGCGGTCATCTACACCACCACGAGCTGGTGGAACCAGTGCACGGGCAGCTGGACCGGCCCGTGGGCCAACCACCCGCTCTGGCTGGCCCGCTGGTCGAGCACGCCGGGCACCCTGCCGGCCGGTGCGCCGGTGTGGAGCTTCTGGCAGTACACGAGCACCGGCGCCGTCTCCGGGATCAGCGGCAACGTGGACCGCAACTACTGGAACGGTGACCGGAGCCGGCTGATCGCGATGGCCAACAACACCTGATCGGGCGGTTGGCGGCAGCGGGATCGACGATCACCTCACGGTCGACAATCGGTCCGGCTGCCGCCACATCACCCGGTAACAGGGTCAGGCTCGCCGCCGGCTCAACGCCGGCACCACAACTTCCTCGCGCGCCAGAGTGTCCCGCCGGGTCAGCCGCCAGGCAGCCACACCGCAAACGGCAACGATCACGACGCTGAGCAGTGCGATGAGCGCCGGCATCCCCGCGGCGACCAGCAGCAGAACCGCGTCGCCGAGCGCGACGAGCATCCACAGTGCCAGCCGAGGCCGAGCGTCCCTCCGTCGGTAACCCATGTCGTGCCTCCTTCCGTCGTCGAAGGTCAATTACCCAGGGCGACGCAAGGTCATGCGAATGAGTTTCAGTCCTGACGGTCGGGCACGAAGCCCTTGGCGATCCGGTCGAAGTTCGGCAGGTTGGCCCGCCAGTCCTTTTCCGCGATCTCCCACCGCAGCGCGTACCCCCGGTTACTGGCCGTCACGAACCCTCGGTTACGGACGTGGATCCGTTGCCCGTCTCGGGTCTCCAACCACTCCCAGTCGCCGCAGGTCTTCCAGAAGTCACAGCTTTTGATGCCGAGGTTCTGGTAGTTCTTGACGAGCCGCTTGCGGTTCGGCTCCTGCTCCCGCCAGTCCGCTACCGCATCCTTCTTCGGGGTGTTGGTCCACTGCACAAGCAGCTTTCCCGGCCCGTTGGACTGATTGAAGACGACCGTCTTGCCGTCGACCTGGCTACGCACCCAACCGTCCGGGATCGGCAGGGAGAAGCCGGCCGGGTCCTTGTGCAGCTTCCAGCCCGCCGGTAGCGCGTTCGGGTCGACAGAGGGCGTGGCCGAGGGCGTCACGCTGGGAGCACCGGTGGTGGGTGGGGGCGCAGCCGGAGCGGAGGTCGGCGCGGGCGCAGACGTCGCGGCAGCCCCGGTCGGCGCGGCCTGAGGGCTCTTGTCGTCGCCGTCGGTGAGCATCGGCACGATCACCACGAGGCCGATGAGCAGCAGTGCCACCACAGCCCCGATCAGCAGATTGCGTCGGGTGTTGCTCGGCTTCGTGCCATCCGACGGCAGCACCGGCGCGCGACCGGCCGGACTCAACGGAGGCATGAGCGCCGTCGGCGTCGACGGCTTGCGCTGCTCCGGAGCCACCGGTGGGCCGTCGACGACCGTCGGCTCGTCGTCGGTGTCCGTCGTACCGTCGCCGGCTGTGTCGCCCGCGGCCGTGACCTTCGCGGTCGGATCGGCATCGGTCGGGTCGGCCTCGGACGGGCGGTCGATCGTGGCGGTCGGCTCAGCCGTCTCCGCTACCGTCGGATCGGCCGGCACCACAGCGGTCGGGTCGGCGACCCCACCGGAGGAAACCACGGCCGTCGGCGTGGCATCAGCGGCAGCGGTCGCGGCAACAGCGGGGGCCGCGGCGGCGGCCGGTGGCGGCGACACCGGCCGGTCGGCGCTCTCGGCAGGTCGCGGCGCCGGCACGTGCGGCGGGCGCGGCTCGCGCGGGCCGTTCGGCCCCGGCCGGCGTACGCCATCGAGCAGTGAAATCCCGCGCGCCCGCTTGCCCCCGGCGCGGCGCAGTAACCGCTCCGCCACCTCGGCGGTGATCCGCTCGTTCGGGTCCTTGCGCAGCAGCCCGTTGAGCACGGCCTTGAGCGGGCCGGCGTTCTTCGGCGGAGGCATCGGTTCGGTGGCCAACGCGGCCAGCGTGGCGATCGCCGACGGCCGCGCGTACGGCGACTTACCCTCGACCGCCGCGTAGAGCGTCGCGCCCAGCGACCAGAGATCCGCCTCCGGCCCGGCGGTGCCCTCCCGGGCCCGCTCCGGCGAGATGTACGCGGGCGAACCGAGCACCATGCCGGTGCGGGTCACGTTGGGGTCACCGGGAATCGTGGCGAGACCGAAATCGGTCAACACCACCCGGCCGTCCTCGCCGAGCAACACGTTGCCGGGCTTGACGTCCCGGTGCATGACGCCCGCCTTGTGCGCCGCGTTGAGAGCGCCCAGCACGCCGAGGCCGATCTCGATCGTCTGGGCCACCGACACCGGCCCGTCCTCGGCGAGAGTGTCCTGCAACGACTTGGATGCCACGTACTCCATGACGATCCACGGATCGCCGTCAGTGCGCAGCACGTCGAAGATGCGGACGACATTGGCGTGGTTGAGCCGGGCGATGGCCCGGGCCTCCCGCAACGAGCGCTCCCGCATCTCGCGGCGCTCCTCGTCGGTGAGTCCGGGCGGCGGCACCAACTCCTTGATGGCGACGTCCCGGTGCAGCACCTCGTCGCGCGCCTTCCACACCCTGCCCATGCCACCCTGGCCGAGCGGCGAAAGAAGCCGGTATCGGTCAGCGACAAGTTGGGGAAGCGCGTTCGACATCGGTGAGACGGTACCCGGACCGGCCGACGCTCACACCGCCGGCACGCCACTGTGCGCTTCCCGCAACTTCGCGCCGCGTACCCTGGCGTCATGTCTGCCGAAGAGCCGCTGTTCCGGGTCGTCCGCGGCGTGCCCACCGCCGAGGAGTTGGCTGCCCTGGTGGGGGCGATCATCGTTCGGTCCCGCCCGACCACCCCCGCCCCGGCGACCGCGTCCGCCTGGGCTCGCAGCGGTCGACCGGCCGGCCTCAGCGCAGGCCCGGGTGCGTGGCGCTCGGCGGCCCTGCCCCGCTGACCCAACCTGCCCTGCGGGGGCTGCCAGGGGCACTCCCAGCCGTTACCCTCACTCAGGGAAACGGTGCCGTGACAGGTAGGGAGGATCGATGATCCCCGAAGAGGACCGGCCAGCACCCTGGCTGCGCGGTTACGGCGGCATCGAGGCCGACATCAGCCAGCTCAGAGAGTTCGCCGACCGACTCGCCGCCGAAGTCGAGAGCAACTACGCGCCGCACCTGTCGTACATCGCCGAAGACATGTCCGCCAAGCTGCCCAACCCGTGCGACGCCTTCATCGAGCTGGTCACATTCCTGCACGCGCACCACGACACGCAGCAGGCCACCGCCGACATGGTGTACGCCGTCCGAGGCGCCACCGGCCACCTGGCCGCCGTCGCCAACCAGGTCGCCACCCGATACGCCGACAGCGACGCCTTCACCGCCGCCCGGGTGGTGGACGTACGACAGGCCCTCGTCAACCCCGGAACCATGCTGCCCGGCGGCCCCACGCCAATGCTGAGCGACCCGACCGGCCCCGACGCCGAAGGCCCAGTGGTGCTGCCGTGATCGAGCGAGGCACCGGCCGCACCTCCGGCCTCACCGACTGGCAACTGATGGACGTTAACAGCATGTGGGCCTGCCTGCAGGACCACGACACCGCCAACCACTGGAAGCAGGTCGCCGGCTGGCGCAAGGTCTGCGACCTGGCGCAGATCCACCTCGGCCGCCTCCACGAATACCGGCGCGGGCTCGCCGAGGCGTGGCCACCCGAAACGAGCGCCGCCTCCAGCACGTACCTTGCCGAACTCGACGAGCTGATCGCCAAGGTGAAACACACCCACGACGCGGCCACCGCGAACTACACCGCGCTCTCCGCCGCCACCCAGGCCATCGGCACCACCCGCGCCGCGCTCCGCAAGATCTACGAGGAGTACGCGCCCAAGCTCCAAAAGAAGCAGGCGTACGAGTCGATGGCCGCCGACCCAAAGGCGGTGATGGGAAACCGGGTCACGGAGTCACCGGTTACTGACGCGGAGTTGGAACGGCTGAACGTGCAGGCACGGGCGATGATGTTCAGCCTCAGCGGCGAACTCCAACAAGCGCAAGCAACCCTCCAAAAACCACCGCCACGGCCTGCCCCTCGGGTTGATGAAAAAGTCGCTACTGTCACAACAGACGCAGCTCCGTTAATCCCCCCCATTGTTCCGGTTCCGATACGAGCGTCAGAGCCGCCTGCTTCAACCGACCACTCGTCGAGCGGCCCTCCAACCAAAAGAGTGCCTACCACAACCGGGATTGGGCCCGTTCTTGGTGGGGCGAACTCAGGGCCAGCTATGCCAGTTCAAGACTTGTCGCGTACTCAACAGCTGGGACATGGCAACACGCCACCTAGTCTTGGACTGCCATCAGTCGTGGGGCCTATCCCTAACGCGTCTGGAATCCCTAGACCGCCAGCTGAGCCACGCGGGGCAATGGGGCGACCAATGCCTGAGGGAATTAGGAGCGGTGGGGCTACCCCAACGGCACCGCCGCGACCTATGCCACCAGGGGGGTTGATAGGTGGAACACCCGGGCTAGGACTTGGCCAACCTGGCCTTGGTCCAACTTCGCCGCGTCGAGTCAATCCCATCGGAGGAGTCATCGGGGGCGGTGGCGCTGGCACCGCGCCTACGGGAGGAGCGGGTTCAAGGCCGAGCGCTCCGCGCACTCACAGTGGCGTGAACGGCCCGACTCCCCTCGGCGGTGCCCCAGGGACTGGCACCAATTGGAGCATGGGCGGTACGCCTCCTCGACCCATGCAACGTGATCAAAGTGATGGCGTCGGTGATCCCGGTCGGTGGGACCCGGACCATCCATGGAAGACGGAGCAAGGAGTAGCCCCAGTGGTACTTCCACCCGACGAGGATGGCCCAATTGACCCTGGCCCCGCACTCGGTCTTCCTCGGTGAATTCGCATCCCATCTCGATCCTCCTGGTGGTGTTGATCCTTACAGGCGGGATCGCAGCACCACCATTGCAAAATGAAGCCACTCACCATGCAGAGCAGTGGCATCTGGACTTCCTCAAGGCAACCGACGCGCACAAGGTTAGCCAAGGCGATGGGATAACGGTTGCACTTCCGGATAGTGGCGTAGATCGCCATCCGGACTTGCAAGGAAACCTCCTTTCGGGAAAAGACGTAATTGCCGGAGGAAGCGGCGATGGGCTCACCGACAAAGACGGTCATGGCACCGGAATGGCGGGCCTCATTGCAGCAGGCGGCGGGAGCGACTCGGGCACAGTCGGCATCGCACCCAAGGCGAAAATCCTGCCAATCTTCTGCTCGCCCCCCGGCTTAGACGGTGAAACAGAGGCATTGGCGGCCGCAATCGAATATGCCGTCAGCAGGGGCGTGGACGTCATCAGCGTTTCAATTGCCGGCGGCCCGAGCACCCGCCTTCAAGAGGCAGTCAGAATGGCATTGCAAGCCGATGTCATAGTCGTGGCCGCCGCCGGCAACGCCCCGTCAGCACAGTTTGTCGGCTACCCGGCTCGCTACCCAGAGGTAATCGCTGTCGGCGGAATCGACCGAGACGGGAAGCGTGCTGCCGTCTCCGTGACTGGACCGGAGATTGACGTGGTCGCGCCGGCGGTCGATATCTACAGCACGAGTATCGACGGCAAGTACCGCAAGGGCACCGGAACCTCTGACGCAACCGCGATCGTGGCGGGGGCGGCGGCGTTGATCAGGTCCAAGTACCCGTACCTGCCTGCGCGAGAGGTTGCACACCGACTCACGGCCACCGCCGTCGACAAGGGCCCACCTGGGCGCGACGACGAGTACGGCTATGGCGTGATCGATCTCGTGGCGGCGCTGACAGCAGACGTACCGCCGCTGGGTTTTGAGTCGGTGAGCGCGCCGGCCGGTGCTGGCCCGACGACGGCCGGCGCCCAGCCGGGCGATGACGGCAGCGGCGCGACGGCTCGCGGTCTGGCCACGCTCGGGGTGATCTTGGCTGCCGGAGTCGGATGGGCGGTGGTAGTACGACGCCGTCGGCGCGGCGATGATCCGCCACCCAGAATCAGTCGCTGACCGACCGACGAAACGGTGATCAACTCAGGATCGTGTATATGGCGGTGTCCGGGTGGTGGGATACCGCCATATCGCCGATACCGAGTCGATCACGGCGCGGGGCCGGGCCGGTCGTGGAGTGATCGACTCAATATCGCCGATGTGGGGCTATCCGGGCGGTGGGATAGCCCAATGTCGGCGATGTGGAGTGGATCAAGGCCGGCCCGCGACCCCAGGGCGGCCCGCGACTCCAGGCCGGCGCGCGACCAACGCCGGCGCGCGACCAACGCCGGCGCGCGACCAACGCCGGCGCGCGACCAACGCCGACCCACGACCCGGGCCTGCCCGCGACCCCAGGGCGGCGCACGACCCCAGGCCGGCGCACGACCCCAGGCCGGCGCGCGACCCCAGGCCGGCGCGCGACCAACGCCGGCGCGCGACCAACGCCGGCGCGCGAACCGAGACCGGCGCGCGACCAACGCGGAGGTCTTGGCGGCCGGCTAGCCGGTAACGTCGGGCTTGTGTCTGATTCTCTGCCGCTCCGCCTCGTGCTCGCCTCGGCGAGCCCTGCCCGTCGTAAGTCCCTTCAGGCCGCCGGCATCGAGCCGGACGTGCTGGTCAGCGGGGTTGACGAATCCCTGGTGGTGACTGATCGAGCCGAGGAGCTGTGCCTGGAGCTGGCTCGGCTCAAGGCACAGGCGGTGTTGACCCGGCTGAGCCCTGGCACCGACCAGCGGACGCTGGTGATTGGCTGCGACTCGGTGCTCGCGTTCGACGGGGAGATCCTCGGCAAGCCGGCGGACCCGGCGGACGCGACCCGGCGTTGGCTGCGGATGCGGGGGCGCAGCGGCGTTCTGCACAGCGGGCACTGTCTTATCGACGTTACCGCCGGGCGACGCGCGGAGGCGGTCGCCTCGACCACCGTCCATTTCGCGGACATCAGTGACGACGAGATCGCCGCGTACGTGGCCAGTGGTGAGCCGCTGGCGGTGGCCGGCGCGTTCACGATCGACGGGCTGGGTGGGCCGTTCGTGGAGCGGATCGAGGGTGACCCGGGGACGGTGGTCGGGCTGTCGATGCCGCTGCTGCGGAGGCTCCTCGCGGAACTGGACCTGCGGATCACCGACCTGTGGACGAAGGTCGCGCCCGGGGGTCAGTCGGTTGAGTCGCTGGGTAACGTCCGGTCATGACCACCAAGTCGATCCCGCTCACCGACGAGCTGCACTCCTACCTGGTCGCACACGGCTCCCCGCCGGACGAGATCATCCGGGACCTGGCCGAGGAGACCCGGTCGGTGCTGCCGGAGCACGCCACCATGCAGGTGGCCCCCGAGCAGGCCGCGTTTCTGACGTTCCTCACCCGGCTCCTCGACGTACGGCAGGCCGTCGAGGTCGGCACGTTCACCGGGCTCTCGTCGCTGGCAATAGCCCGCGGGTTGCCCGGGGGTGGGCGGCTGACCTGCTTCGACATCTCCGAGGAGTTCACCGGCATCGCCCGGCGTTACTGGGCTCGGCCGGCGTGCAGGACCGGATCGACCTGCGTATCGGCCCGGCCGGGGACAGGTTGCGGGAGCTGCCGTACGAGCGTCACCTGGACTTCGCGTTCATCGACGCGGACAAGACCGGCTACCCGGTCTACTGGGCGGAGTTGGTGCCGCGGATGCGGCCGGGCGGGGTCATCGCCGTCGACAACGTGCTGCGCGGCGGGCGGGTTATCGCCCCGCAGAACGCCGACGACCGAGCCATCGCCGCGTTCAACGACGAGGTCCTCGCCGACGTACGGGTCGACCCGGTGATGCTGCCGGTCGCTGACGGCCTGACCCTCGCCCGGGTGCGCTGAACCGGCAACCACCGAACACGGAAATCGGGGTGCCCCGTACAGGAGGCACCCCGATTTTCCGAAGAGCGTCAGCGGACGCTGCGGGCGAACTGGCGGGCGGCCCAGTAGACGCCCAACGCGGCGAGGACCGCGGTGATGGTCAGGCCCTGCCAGACCTTGTCGCTGCCCAGGTCACCGGCGAACAGCGCCCGGGTGCCATCGACCGCCCAGGAGAACGGGTTCCAGTTGGCGACGCCCTGCAACCAGCCGGGCGCGAAGGTCAGTGGCAGCAGGATGCCGGAGAGCAGCAGCACCGGCTGCGCCACCGTGTTCATCAGTGGGGCCAGCGCGTCCTCGCTCTTGACCTTGAGGGCGACACCGTAGGAGACGGCCGAGGTCATGAGCGCGATCAGGGCGAGCATCAGGTACGCCAGCAGCAGGTCCCCGATGAACACCCGCAGGTCGAACAGGAGCGCCAGCAGGGTGATGATGACCGCCTGCACGATGAGCGAGACGACGTCGCGCAGCGAGCGACCGAGCAGCAGGGCGAGCCGGCTGATCGGGGTGACCCGGGAGCGTTCGATGACGCCGGCACGCAGCTCGGCGATCAGGCCGAAGCCCTGGAACAGGCCACCGAAGATGGCCAGCAGCACCAGCAGACCGGGTACGAAGATCTTGTAAGCGGCGGCCTGGGTGGGCGCGTTCAGCGCCGGCTTGAGCAGCGGGGCGAAGAGCAGCAGGTACATGACCGGCTGGAACACGCCGACGAAGACCCAGACCGGGTTGCGCAGCAGGAGTTGGGTCTGGCGCTGGAAGATCAGCCATGTGTCACGGGCGAATTTCATGAGTCGTCTCCGGTGGTCAGGACTCGCGCAGCGAGCGGCCGGTCTTGGTGAGGAAGACGTCGTCCAGGCTGGGTCGGTGCAGCTCGATGGAGCGCAGCTCCAGCCCGGCGTGGTCGAGTCGGCGCAGCACCTGCGGGATGACGGTGGCACCCTCGTCGACGTAGAGGCGCAGGCCGCCCTCGTCGGCGGTCTCCAGCTTGTTGACGTACGGCTCGCCGTCGAGCGCCTGGGCGGCCTGCGGGGTGGCGGCCAGGTCGAGGCCGACCAGCACCACGTCGCCGGAGATTTCCCGCTTGAGCTCGGCCGGGGTGCCCTCGGCCACCACCTCGCCGTTGTCCATGATCGCGATCCGGTCGCAGAGCGCGTCGGCCTCGTCCAGGTAGTGCGTGGTGATGAAGACGGTCATCCCGTCGCCGCGTAGCCGCCGGATCTCGTCCCACATGTGGGCGCGGCTCTGCGGGTCGAGGCCGGTGGTCGGCTCGTCCAAGAAGACGATCTTCGGCTCGTGGATGATGCCGAGCGCGATCTCCACCCGCCGACGCTGACCGCCGGAGTAGGTCTTGCACTTGCGGTCGGCGTACTCGGTGAGCTGGAAGGCATCCAGGGCGCGGGCGGCGCGCCGCTGCGCGTCGGCCTTGCTGATGCCATACATGCGGGCGTGCAGCACCAGCTCCTCACGGGCGGTGGATTCGTCCCAGGTGCTGCCACCCTGCGGGACGTAGCCGATCCGTCGGCGCACCTCGGCCGGGTCCTTCCGCAGGTCGGCGCCCGCGATGGTGGCGTCGCCGCCGTCCGGCTCGATCAACGTGGCGAGCATCCGCAGCGTGGTGGTCTTGCCGGCGCCGTTCGGGCCGAGGAAGCCGAAGATCTCGCCCTTGGCGACCTCAAGGTTGACGCCCCGGACGGCGTCCACCGTCTTCGTCTCTCGACCCGCGCGGGAGCGGAACGACTTCCGCAGCCCCCTGGTCTCGATCATCTCTGCTCCTGATCATTCGGGCCGGCCATGCCGACCGTCGAGTCATTCGGGCCGGGCATGCCGGCCATCGAGAGGACGCCGGACGGCGCACTCCCCCGCTGTGCGTCAGCAGGCTAACGCGATATAGCTTCTATGGTCAACGTTGATTATTCCGAATCGCGAGTGGGGGTCGAATTCCCGCCGTCGGGCCACTGCGACCAACCATCGACGTTCTCCAGCCCAGCAGGCAGGTACGACACTCCGGAGTCGATCCGTTCCGCGATTCGTTCACACCAGCCCATCTCCGCCTCCGCCCGCGCTGACCACAGCTCGAACATCCACCCGACGTGCACCGGCTTGCTGGTGCGTATCCAGTCCGACTCGATCGAGGCGCGCATCGACTCGATGCCGGCGCGCAGCAGGTTGGCCCGGTTACGCAGGGCTGCCGCCGCCTCGGGCCGTGGCATCGCGGGCAGGAAGGAGAACGCCGCCGAGAACGGGTCCAGCGGTTCGGAGAGGTTCCACCAGAGGTTGCGCAGCAGCGTCTCGAACTCGTCCTCCCCCTTGGGGGTCACCTCGTAGGTCGTACGCGCGGGGCGGGCGCCCACCTGCTCGGTGGCGACGGCGCGCAGCAGCCCTTCCTCGGTGAGCTTGCGCAGCGCGTGATAGATCGAGCCGGGTTGTACGTTCGCCCATTTGTCGGCGTTCCAGCTCAGCAGCTCGCGGCGCACGTCGTAGCCGTGCACGGGCTGCATCCACCGCACCAGACCGAGGATCATCATCCGAGTCGCAGACACCCTGCAAGCGTAATAGACAAATTTGACTAGAGCGTGCCCGCACAGTGCGGCATCCCACACTGAGCGATCGTTAGGGCCGCCAGGGTGGCCGATACACTCCCCGTCAGTAACCTGCCCGGGAGGAGCCACGAAGGTGCGCAAGGTACTCATCGCCAACCGCGGCGAGATCGCCGTCCGGGTGATCCGCGCGTGCCGCGACGCCGGCCTGGGCAGCGTCGCCGTGTACGCGGACTCCGACCGCGACGCCCTGCACGCCACCCTCGCCGACGAGGCGTACGCGCTCGGCGGGGACAGCGCGACCGAGACGTACCTGCGCATCGACAAGTTGCTCGATGTCGCCGCCCGGGCCGGAGCGGATGCCGTGCACCCCGGCTACGGCTTCCTGTCCGAGAACGCGGACTTCGCCCAGGCGGTCATCGACGCCGGGCTGACCTGGGTCGGCCCCACCCCGCAGGCGATCCGTGACCTCGGCGACAAGGTCACCGCCCGGCACATCGCCCAGCGCGCCGGTGCTCCGCTGGTCCCCGGCACCCCGGACCCGGTGGCCAACCCGGACGAGGTGATGGCGTTCGCCGTCGACCACGGCCTGCCGGTCGCCATCAAGGCCGCCTTCGGTGGTGGCGGGCGCGGGCTCAAGGTTGCCCGGACCATGGAGGAGATCCCCCAGCTCTTCGAGTCGGCCACCCGGGAGGCGGTCGCGGCGTTCGGTCGGGGCGAGTGCTTCGTCGAGCGCTACCTGGACCAGCCCCGGCACGTCGAGGCGCAGGTCCTCGCCGACCAGCACGGCAACGTGATCGTCGTGGGCACCCGGGACTGCTCCCTGCAACGGCGGCACCAGAAGCTCGTGGAGGAGGCACCCGCGCCGTTCCTCACCGACGCCCAGCGGGCACAGATCCACGACAGCGCCAAGGCGATCTGCCGCGAGGCCGGCTACCACGGCGCCGGCACGGTGGAATACCTGGTCGGCGTGGACGGCACCATCTCCTTCCTGGAGGTCAACACCCGGCTCCAGGTCGAGCACCCGGTCACCGAGGAGACCGCCGGCATCGACCTGGTCCGCGAGCAGTTCCGGATCGCCGACGGTGAGAAGCTGCGGATCACCGAGGACCCGACGCCGCGTGGGCACTCGATCGAGTTCCGGATCAACGGCGAGGACCCGGGCCGCAACTTCCTGCCCGCCCCGGGCACGGTCACCGCGCTACGCCTGCCCACCGGCCCCGGCGTGCGGGTGGACACCGGCATCTCGGCCGGCGACGTGATCGGCGGCAACTTCGACTCGCTGCTGGCCAAGGTGATCATCACCGGTGAGACGCGGACCGAGGCGCTGGAGCGGGCCCGCCGCGCGCTGGACGAGATGGTCATCGACGGGATGGCCACCGCACTGCCGTTCCACCGGCTCGTCGTGCGGGACGAGGCGTTCACCGCCGAGCCGTTCACCGTGCACACCCGGTGGATCGAAACGGAATTCCACAACACCGTGCCGCCGTTCGCCGCCGCCGCGAGCGCCGCCGAGGCGCCGGCCGAACGCGACACCGTCGTGGTCGAGGTGGGCGGCAAGCGCCTTGAGGTCAGCCTCCCCGTCGGCTTCGGCGGGAGTACGACCACCGCGGCACCCGCCACCCGTAAGCCGACCCGGCGCGGTGGCGGAGCCAAGGCCGGCGCCCCGGTCGGCGGCGACGTGCTCGCCTCCCCGATGCAGGGCACCATCGTCAAGATCGCGGTGGCGGACGGCGACACGGTGGCCGAGGGCGACCTGGTGGTGGTGCTGGAGGCGATGAAGATGGAGCAGCCGCTGCACGCCCACAAGGCGGGCACGGTCAGCGGGCTCACCGCTGAGGTCGGCGCCGTGATCACCGCCGGTGCCCCCATCTGCACCATCGCCTGAGTCGCCTGAGAGGAAGAGCACCTTCCGCACGCTCCGTCGGCCCGGCGAGGCGTGTCGCGGGGGTGGTTTGCGGCACCGACGTGGGCGCGGGCGGTCGAGGGCAGGAATGATGGCCGGGTGCGGTTCCTTCACGGCGCGGTCCCCGCGCACGACCTGACCTATACCGACGTCTTCATGGCGCCGGCCCGTTCCGACCTGGGTTCCCGGCTCGACGTCGACCTGTCCACCGGCGACGGCACCGGCACCACCATCCCGCTGGTGGTGTCGAACATGACGGCGGTCGCCGGCCGGCGGATGGCCGAGACGGTGGCCCGCCGGGGTGCGATCACGGTGATCCCGCAGGACATCCCGATCGAGGTGGTGGCGAACGTCGTCGCCTGGGTCAAGCAGCGGCACCTGGTCTACGACACGCCGATCACCCTGGGCCCGACCGAGACCGTGGGCGACGCCATCCACCTGCTGCCCAAGCGCTCGCACGGTGCGGTGATCGTCGTCGACGAGGACGGCCGGCCGATGGGCGTGGTCACCGAGGCGGACACCACGGGCGTGGACCGGTTCGCCCAGCTACGACACGTGATGTCCACCGAGCTGCACACCGTTCCGGCGGACGCGGACCCGCGTACCGGCTTCGATCTGCTCTCCGCGGGCCGCCGCCGACTTGCTCCGGTGGTTGACGCCGATGGTCGGCTGATCGGGGTGCTGACCCGCCAGGGCGCGCTGCGGGCCACCCTCTACACGCCAGCCGTGGACGACCGGGGCCGGCTTCGGATCGCGGCGGCCGTCGGGATCAACGGTGACGTGACCGGCAAGGCCGCGGCGCTGCTGGAGGCCGGGGTGGACACGCTGGTCGTGGACACCGCGCACGGCCACCAGGCGCGCATGATTTCCGCGCTTCAGGCGGTCCGCAAGCTGGACCCGGGGGTGCCGGTGGCGGCCGGCAACGTGGTCACCGCCGAGGGGGTTCGCGACCTGGTCGAGGCGGGCGCGGACATCATCAAGGTCGGAGTCGGGCCGGGCGCGATGTGCACCACCCGGATGATGACCGGCGTGGGTCGTCCGCAGTTTTCCGCCGTACTCGACTGCGCGACCGCTGCCCGGCAACTGGGCCGGCACGTGTGGGCCGACGGCGGGGTGCGGCACCCACGGGACGTGGCTCTCGCGCTCGCTGCCGGTGCGTCGAACGTGATGATCGGATCCTGGTTCGCCGGCACCTACGAGTCCCCCGGTGACCTGTACACCGACGCGGACGGCCGGCGGTACAAGGAGAGCTTCGGGATGGCATCGGCTCGGGCGGTCAGCGCCCGTACCGCCGACGACAGCCCGTACGACCGGGCCCGCAAGGCGGTGTTCGAGGAGGGCATCTCCTCGGCGCGGATGCACCTGGACCCGACCCGTCCCGGCGTCGAGGATCTAATCGACGAGATCATCGCCGGGGTACGCAGCGCCTTCACGTACGCCGGCGCTCGGGACCTGACGCAGTTCCACGAGCGGGCGATCGTCGGCGTGCAGAGCGCCGCCGGCTTCACCGAAGGAATGCCCCTACCCACCAGCTGGTAACCCCCGCCGCCCCCTGCCGCCGCCCCCTGCCGCCGCGTCGATCATGGAGTTGTGGTGCCCCACGAAAGGGGCATGGTTGGGCGAAACGCCCACCATAACTCCATGATCGACGCGGCTGAGGGGGCTGTCAGCCCGACAGCCGGCGCAGCACGGCGCGGGCTGCCTCGCGGGGGTTGTCGCCGACCCGGTCGGGCAGTGCGCCCGCGAGCCAGAGGGTCGCGAAGCCGTGCGCGATCGACCAGGCGGCGAGCGCGTCCCGGTCGGCATCGGCGGGCGCGCCACGGGTGGGCAGTGCGGCCACCCCGGCCCGCAGCGCGGCCCGGGCCTTCCCTTGCGCGGCGAGCAGCTCGGGGTCGTCGGCACGGTAGAGCTCTGGCCGGAACATCACCTCGAAGTGCGCGCGGCGCCGGACGGCGAAGTCGACGTACGCGACACCGGCGCCCAACAGGTCGTCGCCCGCCGCGGTCAGCGTCTGCGCCAACAGGTCGAAGCCCTGGGCGGCCAGCGCGGTGAGCAGGCCGGCCTTGTCGCCGAAATGGTGGGCGGGCGCGGCGTGCGAGACGCCGGCCCGACGGGCCAGATCGCGCAGGCTCAGCGCGGCCGGCCCCACCTCCTCGATCGCTTCCAGCGCGGCGGCGAGCAGGGCACGGCGCAGGTCGCCGTGGTGGTAGGCGGCGCGCGTTCCGGTCATGCCCGAATCCTATCTTGCCATTGACAAGATGACACCCGTCGAGGCAATCTTGCCACTGACAAGTTCACGAGGAGGATTTCAAATGGCACCCCTGATCACCCTGCTGGTCGGCACCGCACTGGCCCGGTTGACCGGCTTCGCCGGTATCGACGCGTTGGACGGCTGGCAACCCGCACTACGGGTCGGACTGGCCCTGATGTTCGCGCTGACCGCCGTGGCCCACTTCGCCGGCCAGCGCCGCGCCGACCTGATCGCGATGGTCCCGCCCGGCCTGCCCCAGCCGGGCCTGCTGGTCACCGTCACCGGCGTGCTGGAGTTGGTCGGCGCGGTCGGGCTGCTGGTGCCGGCGACCGCCCGTGTGGCCGCAGGCGGGCTCGGCCTGCTCATGCTGGCGATGTTCCCGGCCAACGTCTCGGCCGCGCGTCGGCGACTGACCATGGCCGGGCAACCGGTCACCCCGCTCGGCCAGCGCATCGTCCTGCAGATCGTGTTCGTGGCCACTGCTGCGGCAATTTCGTTTGGCCCCTGACTATCAGGGGGCTAACCTGCCTTTCGTGGAACTCGTCACCCTCAAGGATGTGCCGCTCGCTCGGCTGCTGGTGGTGGCCGGGCACCTCGTCGGGCAGCGGTGGAACCGCTACCTCGCCGAGGAGCACGGCCTCACCCAGGCCGGCATGGTCACCCTGATGACGCTCGCCCGACACGGCGAGCTGCCCCACCGGGAGGTCGCCGAGAAGGGCTTCGTCCGCCCGGCGACCCTGACCGGCATCGTGGACACACTGGCCCGCGAAGGGCTGGTGGAGCGGCAGCGCGACGACAGCGACCGACGCAGCGTGCGGCTCGCCCTCACCCCCGCCGGGCGGGAACGGGCGGCCGCGCTCGGCGCACTGATGCACTCCGGACGCCCCCTCACCTCGATCGACGCCGACCCGGCGAAGGCCCAAGTGATCCGGGAGTTCCTGCTCGAGGTCATCGGCAGCGGGGACGACCCGCGGATGACCGGACGCCCTAACGAACCGAAGGATCCGGCGTGCTGATCCGACTGTTGCGCAACCAACTGCGCACCTACCAACGACCGCTGCTGGCGGTGGTGCTGCTCCAGTTCGTGGGCACCATGGCCTCGCTCTACCTGCCCAGCCTCAACGCCGACATCATCGATCAGGGCGTGGCGCGGGGCGACACCGACTACATCGTGCAGACCGGCGGGTGGATGCTGCTGGTCAGCCTGATCCAGATCGTCTGCTCGATCGCCGCCGTCTACCTGGGCGCGCGGATCGCGATGGGCTTCGGCCGCGACGTCCGGGCCACGCTGTTCGGGCACGTCAACCGCTTCTCCGCCCGCGAGGTGGCCCGGTTCGGAGCGCCGTCGCTGATCACCCGCAACACCAATGACGTGCAGCAGGTGCAGATGCTCGTCCTGATGAGCTGCACCATGCTGGTCGCCGCGCCGATCATGAGCGTGGGCGGCGTGGTGATGGCGCTCCGCGAGGATGTGGGGCTCTCCTGGCTGATGCTGGTCAGCGTGCCGGTGCTGGCCATCACACTCGGCGCGATCATCCGTCGGATGGTGCCGGGCTTCCGGCTGATGCAGACCCGGATCGACACGGTCAACCGGGTGCTGCGCGAGCAGATCACCGGCATCCGGGTGGTCCGCGCCTTCGTCCGCGAGCCGTACGAGACCGATCGGTTCGGCGTCGCCAACGCCGACCTGACCGCCACCGCGCTGCGTACCGGCCGGCTGATGGCACTGATCTTCCCGGTGGTCATGCTGGTGCTGAACGTCTCCAGCGTGGCGGTGCTCTGGTTCGGCGCGCAGCGGGTGGACGCCAACGCGATCCAGGTCGGCGCGCTCACCGCCTTCCTGCAGTACCTGATGCAGATCCTGATGGCGGTGATGATGGCCACCTTCATGCTGATGATGGTGCCCCGGGCGGCGGTCTGCGCCGAGCGGATCGTCGAGGTGCTGGACACCGACTCCTCAGTGGTCCCCGCCGCCGAGCCGGTCACCGAACTGCCCACCCGGGCCGAGTTGGAGCTGCGCGGGGTGCGCTTCCAGTACCCGGGCGCGGTCGAGCCGGTGCTGCGGGACATCTCCTTCCGGGCGACCCCGGGCACCACCACGGCGATCATCGGCAGCACCGGGGCCGGCAAGACGACACTGCTGTCGCTGATTCCCCGCCTGGTCGACGTCACCGCTGGCGCGGTGCTGGTCGACGGGGTGGACGTGCGGGAGTTGGCGCCAGACGAACTGTGGCGGCGCATCGGCCTGGTGCCGCAGCGGCCGTACCTGTTCACCGGCACGGTCGCCAGCAACCTGCGCTACGGCAACCCGGACGCCACCGACGAGGAGCTGTGGGCGGCGCTGGAGATCGCCCAGGCCCGGGACTTCGTGGCCCAGATGCCCGGCGGGCTGGACGCGCCGATCGCGCAGGGCGGCACCACCGTCTCCGGTGGGCAGCGGCAGCGACTGGCCATCGCCCGAGCCCTGGTCCGGCAGCCGGAGATCTACCTCTTCGACGACTCGTTCTCCGCGCTCGACCTGGGCACCGACGCGCGACTGCGGGCGGCTTTGCGGCCGGTCACCGCGCAGTCCGCGCTGGTGATCGTGGCCCAGCGGGTCTCCACGATCATCGACGCCGACCAGATCATCGTTCTTGAGGATGGAGGGGTCGTCGGAGTGGGACGACACACGGAGTTGTTGGAGACCTGCCCGACGTACGCCGAGATCGTGGCCTCACAGCAGACGGCGGAGGTGCCGGCATGAGCGAGCCCGACGAGCCGCGCAC
Source organism: Micromonospora sp. NPDC005413 (assembly GCF_040606435.1). Taxonomy (NCBI): domain Bacteria; kingdom Bacillati; phylum Actinomycetota; class Actinomycetes; order Micromonosporales; family Micromonosporaceae; genus Micromonospora; species Micromonospora sp. NPDC005413. The sequence goes on along the minus strand of NZ_JBEXEV010000039.1, from coordinate 36,625 downwards.
TGCGGCCGTACCCAGTCAAAAGCCGGGAGGCGATGCGCGGACGCCGGGAGGCGACGCGCAGCAGCCCGGCGGCGAGGCGCCGACGCCGAAGCGGCTGCCTCCGGGCCGCCCGGGCGGCGGGCCGCCGTGGGCGGGCGCCGGGATGCCCGCCGAGCGGTCGATGAACTTCGGGCCGTCGGCCCGACGGTTGCTCGGCCGGCTGCGCTCACACCGACTGCACCTGGCCGCGATCATCACGTTGGCCGTGGTGAGCGTCGGGTTCAGCGTGGCCGGGCCGAAGATCCTCGGCCACGCCACCGACCTGATCTTCACTGGGGTGATCGGCCGGCAACTGCCCGCCGGCACCACGGCCGAGCAGTCCGTTGCCGCGGCCCGAGCCAGCGGAAACAACAGCTTCGCCGACATGCTGGCCCGGATGGACGTGGTGCCCGGGGTAGGCATCGACTTCAGCGCCCTGAGCCGGGTGCTGCTGTTGGCGCTCGGACTGTACCTGGCGGCGAGTGTGCTGTCCTGGTGGCAGGGCTGGCTGCTCAACGGGGTGGTCCAGCGCACCGTGCTGCGGCTGCGCGCCGAGGTGGAGGAGAAGCTCAACCGGCTGCCGCTGCCCTACTTCGACCGGCAGCCCCGCGGTGAGCTGCTCAGCCGGGTCACCAACGACATCGACAACATCTCGACCAGCCTCCAGCAGACCCTCAGTCAGCTGCTCACCTCGCTGCTGACCGTCGTCGGCGTGCTGGGTGTGATGTTCTGGATCTCGCCGCTGCTGGCCCTGGTGGCCCTGGTCGCGGTGCCGCTGTCGGTGCTGGTCACCCAGCGCATCGCCAAGCGCTCGCAGAAGCAGTTCATCGCCCAGTGGACGCACACCGGCGAGTTGAACGGCCAGATCGAGGAGGCGTACACCGGTCATGAGCTGGTGAAGGTCTTCGGCCGGCAGCGTGAGGTGGAAGCTGCCTTCACCGCCAAGAACGAGGAGCTGTTCCGGGCCAGCTTCGGGGCGCAGTTCATCTCCGGGATCATCATGCCGTCGATGATGTTCATCGGAAACCTGAGCTACGTGGCCATCGCCGTGGTCGGCGGGCTGCGGGTCGCCTCCGGGACGATGAGCCTCGGCGACGTGCAGGCGTTCATCCAGTACTCGCGGCAGTTCACCCAGCCGCTCACCCAACTCGCCTCGATGGCCAACCTGCTCCAGTCCGGAGTGGCCTCGGCCGAGCGGGTCTTCGCGGTGCTCGACGCCGACGAGCAGAGCGCCGACCCGGTCGAGCCAGCTCGGGTCGTCGACCCGCACGGTCGGGTCGAGTTCGAGCATGTCTCGTTCCGCTACGAGGCGGACAAGCCGCTGATCGACGACCTGTCGCTGGTCGCGGAGCCGGGGCACACGGTGGCCATCGTCGGCCCGACCGGCGCCGGCAAAACCACACTGGTCAACCTGGTCATGCGGTTCTACGAGCTGGACGCCGGCCGGATCACCCTGGACGGGGTCGACATCACGACCATGCGTCGCGACGACCTACGCGGCCGGATCGGCATGGTGCTCCAGGACACCTGGCTCTTCGGCGGCACCATCCGGGACAACATCGCCTACGGGCGGCCGGACGCGACCGAGGAGGAGATCCTCGCCGCGGCTCGGGCCACCTTCGTGGACCGGTTCGTCCACAGCCTGCCCGACGGCTACGACACGGTCATCGACGAGGAGGGCAGCAACGTCAGCGCCGGCGAGAAGCAGCTCATCACGATCGCCCGGGCGTTCCTCGCCGAGCCGTCGCTGCTGATCCTGGACGAGGCGACCAGCTCGGTGGACACCCGCACCGAGGTGCTGCTCCAACGGGCGATGGCCGCGCTGCGCTCGGACCGGACCAGCTTCGTCATCGCGCACCGGCTCTCCACCATCCGCGACGCCGACCTGATCCTGATGATGGAGAACGGTCGCATAGTAGAACAAGGCACCCACAACCAGCTCCTAACCGCCCAAGGCGCCTACCACAGGCTCTACCGTTCCCAGTTCACCGGCGCCGCGGTCGACGAGGAACCCACCCCCGCCGCCCCCGCTCCCCCCGCCCCCGCCGCCCCCGCGCCCGCGCCCGCGTCGATCTAGGGCAGATCGTCGTGAATGGAGATCCACTCACAGCGATTCGCCCTAGATCGACGGGTGGGTCAGGCCCGGGGGAGCAGGGCGGACGCTCGGGCGGTGACCTGCTTGCTTATCAGGGTGAGCGCGGCGGTCGCGGGCATTTGGGGCAGGGTGCGGCCATCTCGGAGGCGCAGGGAGACTCCTCCGTCGGCTGCTTCTCGGGCGCCGAGCACCCCGAGGTACGGGACGCGGCGGCGGGCCGCGTCCCGTACCCGGGCGCCCAGCGAGCCGGCGACGTCGACCTCGACCCGCAGCCCGGCGTCGACGGCCCGCCGGGCCAGGTCGGCCGCCGCGCCGGCCTGCCCGTCGCCCAGCGGCAGCAACACCAGCTGGACGGGCGCGTACCAGGCCGGGAAGGCGCCCTCGTGCACTTCGATGAGGTACGCGAACAGCCGCTCCATGCTGCCGACCAGGCTGCGGTGCACCATGACCGGCCGACGTCGACTGCCGTCGGAGTCGGTGTACGACAGGTCGAACCGCTCCGGCTTGTCGAAGTCCAGTTGGATGGTGGAGATGGTCGACTCCCGGCCGGCCGCGTCAACGATCTGAATGTCGATCTTCGGGCCGTAGAACGCGGCCTCCCCCGGCGCCTCGACGTACTCCACGCCGGCGAGCGCTCCCCGGAGCAACTCCTCGGCGCGGGCCCACTGGGCGTCGTCGCCGACGTACTTCTCGCCCGGCCCGCGCAGCGACAGCCGGAACCCGGCCGGGCGGACGCCGAGCGCGGCGTGCGCGGCGCGGATCAGCCCGAGGATCTCCACGACCTCCTCGCCGACCTGGTCGGGGGCGCAGAAGGTGTGCGCGTCGTTGAGCGAGATGGCGCGGACCCGGGACAGCCCGCCGAGCACCCCGGAGCGCTCCGAGCGGTACATTCCGCCCAGCTCAGCGATCCGCAGCGGCAACTCCCGGTAGGAGCGGCCCCGGGCTCGGAAGACCAGCGCGTGATGCGGGCAGAGCGCCGGCCGGAGCACGAACTCGTCGTCGGCGCTCAGCCGCATCGGCGGGAACATGTCGTCGGCGAAGTAGCCGAGGTGCCCGGAGAGTTCGAACAGCTCGCGCTTTCCCAGCGGTGGCGAGTAGACGTGCTGGTGGCCGGAGCGACGCTCCAACTCTCGGACGTACTCCTCGACGGCGTGCCGGGCGGCGGCACCGGCCGGCAGCCAGATGGGCAGGCCGGCGCCCGCCAGCGGGTCAGAGACGAAAAGGTCCAGCTCACGGCCGAGCCTGCGGTGGTCGATCATGTCGCGCTCCTGGATCGGGTACGACCCGGAGGCGACCTGGACTCCGAACGCCGCGCGGCCCTCGGGGGCGGATCGCCCCGGGGCCTGGTCGACGGTGGTTACGTCAGAGCGGCACGCCGGGGACACCCGGCGTCGTGGTCATCACTACCGCGCTGCGCATGCGGCGACGCTACCCGTCGGGCGGTCACGGACGCACCCGGATTTGACGTGCTGGAGGAGGGGGCGGGCCGCCGGCGCGGGACCCGCCGGCGGCCCGGGGCGGCCCGAATCATCAGGAACGGGGGACCCGACGGGCTGGGCCGCGCCGACAACGGTACGCCGACGAACGCCGTTCCGCCGACCGTGACGGGGCGTCTGGGGCGACGGCCGAACCGTCACCCGGAAGCGGTTCGCCTCGTTGCACCTGCGTGGCCTGGCCGTGTCGACGGTCACGACGGGCCGGGGCTGTCCACGGTGACGCCGGACACGCCGTCAGGCTCAAGACACCCAATCGGCCGCATCCGGCGAGGTGGCAGGCGTGCCCGAACTACTGACTGACGTCGCATCGCCGACGTGGGCGTACCTGGTGCTGCTCATCCTGCTGATCGCCGACGCGTTCGTCCCGGTGATCCCCACCCAGATCGTCATGATCACCAGCGGTGCGCTCACCGTCTACGGTGGGCTCAGCCTGCCGGTCACCATCGCCGTCGGCGCACTCGGCGTGTTCGCCGGTGACCTGGCCTGCTACCTGCTCGGGCGGAGCGCACCAGACCGCCGGCTACCCCGGCACGCCGAACCGAGCCGGGCCCGGCGGGTGGCCAACCGGGTTACCCGAGGGCTCCGACAACCCGGGCCACTGGTCATCCTGCTCTGCCGGTTCGTGCCCGGCGGCCGAATGGCGGCCTGCTTCTCCGCCGGCCGCAGCCGCTACCCCTACCGGCTGTTCCTGCTCTACGAGACGATCGCCGCGCTGGGGTGGGCCACCTACGGCGCGCTGGTCGGGCACCTGGGCGGCACCGCGCTGACCGAGTCGGCGTGGCGGCTGGCCATCATCGCCACCGCCGCTGCGGCCGGCTTCGCCGCGGCCGGATGGGCCATGACCCTGGTCAGCGCCCGCCATGCCCGCGCCGCCGCCGATGTCCCCATCGACTGAGGCCGACCCAGCCGCGATCTTGCACTTGGTGTCCCGGCAAAAGGCGGCAAGGCACGCAGAACGGCGACCGCAAGTGCAAGATCGCGGAGAGGTTTGGGGCGTGGGGCGGCGCTGCCTCTAGGGGTGGTCCCGGGGGACGAATTGGGTGGCCGTTCCGGATCCGCCTCGGGTCCCTGCGGCGACAGGCTGAGGCATGCCTGGAACCCGGAGCACCGGTCTTTTGGCCCTCGGCGGGATCGCCCTGGCGGCGCTGCTCACCGTGATCGGCCACTTGGAAGTCAACGACGACCTCAACCCGTGGGCGCTGACCATCAGCGACTTCGCGGTCTCCGACCGGGGTGGCGTCATCGACATCGCCATGGTGGTGCTCGCGCTCGCCACCGTGGCGCTGCTGTACGGGCTGCGCCGCACCGGCCCACCCCGACCACGGTCCGGTCGGACGGCTGAGCTGCTGCTCGGCGCGTGGGTGGCCGGGCTGCTGCTGGCCGCGGTGGTGCCGACCAACGAGCCGGGCACCGCCATGACCACTGCCGCCTACCTGCACCGGTACGCCTCAGTGGTCGCCTTCCTGGCGCTCCCGGTCGGCGGCTGGTTGCTCGCCCGCCGACCCGACCTGGCCCCCGCCGCCCGGACGCTCCGGACCCTCGTTCTGCTCAGTCTGGCCCTGGCCGCGGCGATGGTCTGGTCCGCCTACCCCGGCGACCGCCTGCTGCTCGGCCTGGCCGAACGGCTCCTCATCCTCACCGAGGTCGCCGTCCTCGCCACCGTCGCGATAGCCCAAACCCGGGGCCAGTTACTCCAACTCGTGGAGCATGAGCTGGCGGGCCGCCTCGGTGATCGAGCCGGAGAGGCTCGGGTAGATGGTGATGGTCTGCGCCAGCTCGTTGACGGTCAGGTTGTTCTCCACCGCCATGGTGATGGGCAGGATCAGCTCGCTGGCCTTCGGGGCGACCACCACACCGCCGATCACCTGACCACTGGCGGGCCGGCAGAACAGCTTCACGAAACCGTCGGAGAGGTCGTCCATCTTGGCCCGGGCGTTGCCGGACAGCGGCAGCATCACCTGCCGGGCCGGCACCTTGCCGGCGTCCACCTCGTCCTGTGAGACACCCACGGTGGCCAGCTCCGGGTCGGTGAAGACGTTCGCCGCGACGGTCCGCAACCGCAGCGGGCGGACCGCCTCGCCGAGGGCGTGCCACATCGCGATCCGACCCTGCATGGCGGCGACACTGGCCAGCAGCAGCACGCCGGTGCAGTCACCGGCGGCGTAGATGCCGGGCACGTTGGTCCGGGAGACCCGGTCGACGGTCACGTAGCCGCCCCGGCCCAGCGCCACGCCGTACTCGGTGAGGCCCAGGTTGGCCGTGTTCGGGATCGACCCGACCGCGATCAGCGCGTGCGAGCCGGTGACCTTGCGGCCGTCGGACAGCTCCACCTCGACGCCATCGGCGGTACGCAGAACCGTGTCGGCCCGGGAGTTGTTGAGGATCTCCATGCCCCGGTTGCGGAACACCCGCTCGATGGCGGACGCCGCGTCGGCGTCCTCGTGCGGCATCACCCGGTCCCGACTGGAGACCAGGGTGACCTTCACACCCATCGCCAGGTACGCGCTGGCGAACTCCGCGCCGGTCACACCGGAGCCGACCACGATCAGATGCTCGGGCAGCTCGGGCAGGTCGTACACCTGGCGCCAGGTCAGGATGCGCTCACCGTCCGGCACGGCGGTCGGCAACTGCCGGGGCGTCGAGCCGGTGGCCACCAGCACGCTGGACGCGGCGATCGAGTATTCCTCGCTGCCGTCGGCGGGGGTGACGACCACCCGGTGGGTGTGCCCGAGGGCGTCCTCACCGAGGCGGGCGGTGCCGGCCACGAAGGTGACCCCGGCCTTGAGCAGCTTGGCGTGGATGTCGGCGGACTGCGCCAGCGCCAGCCGCTTGACCCGCTCGTGCACCGCCCGCGCGTCGACGGTGACCGCCTCCAGGCCGTCCGAGTGCACCCCGAACTCCTCGGTGTCCCGGTAGCCGGTGACCACCTGCGAGCTGGCGATGAAGGTCTTCGACGGCACGCAGTCGGAGAGCACGCAGGCCCCGCCCGCCCCGTCGGCCTCCACCACGGTGACATCGGCGTCCAGCTGGGCGGCGACCAGGGCCGCCTCGTACCCGGCCGGCCCTCCACCGATGATCACGATTTGGCTCACAGCGTTCGCCCTTCATTCATGCTCACAGTGACTTTCTTCTCCTGAGCGCATTCGACACGCACTGTCGTATTCTCCCCCACCCGTCGGTCGGGCTATCGTCATCGCCGTGCGTCATCACGCCGCCTACGGCTCAAATCTCGACCCTGCCCGGATGCGCGCCTACTGTCCGCATTCGCCGATGGTGGGCACCGGCTGGCTGGAGGGCTGGCGGCTGACCTTCGCCGGGGCGGACGTGATCGGCTGGGAGGGCGCGGTGAGCACCCTGGTCGAGTCTCCCGGTGACCGGGTCTTCGTGGCGCTCTACGACATCCACCCGTACGACGCGGACCAGCTCGACGAGCTCGAGGGCGTGACCGCCGGGACGTACCGCAAGCTGCACGTCCGGGTCTCCACCCTCGACGGCGACGTGACCGCGTGGATCTACGTCTTCAACGGGTACGAGGGTGGCCTGCCGACCTCGTGGTACCTCTCGGAGATCGCGACCGCCGCCGAGAAGGCGGGCGCTCCGGACGACTACGTCACCGAGCTGCGGGCCCGCCCCACCGGCACCGCGTCGGCGTAGCAGCGCGTATCGCACGTCTGCAGTCTGCTACCGCCGTCGACCGGACCGGCGGTCGGGCCCGGCCGGGGTCGTCAATCACACACCGGCGGCCGGGACGGAAAGTTCGTACATGTCGGTCCACCGGGTCTCCCGCAGGCCCACAGACCGGTAGAGCGACAGCGGGGCGGTCGGGTTGGTGAGGTCGACGCCCAGGCCGGCCGAGAGCCGCCCCTTCTCGGCGTAGCGGGCGAAGGCGCGGCGCAGCAGCGCCGCACCCACACCCCGTCGGCGGTACGCGGACAGCACCGCCAGGTTCTTCACGAAGCCCTCCTGCTGGTCGAGCGCCTGATCCGAGGACTGCAACGCGCCTGCGGGCACCCCGTCCACCTCGGCGACGAACCACTCGTCCCAGGCGGTCAGGTCGCCGATGCGGGCCCGCCACCGCTCGTACGACAGCGGCTCGTGGTCCGGGGTGTCACCGAAGGCGGTCTCGTAGATCCGGTGGAACTCCCGCAGGTCGGCCTCGTCGTCCGGGCGGACCGGCCGCACCGTCACACCGGGCGGCCCAGCGGGCTCGTCGGGCAGGTCGGCCAGCGGGCGGCTCATCCGGACGTACCGCTTGGCCAGGGTGAACCCGACGGCGCGCAGGGCGCGGTCCCAGTCGCGTTCTGGCGCGAAGACCGCGCAGCGGACGGTGAGCGCCGGCAGCCCTCGCTCGGCGGCGCGCTCGGCGACCCGGTCCAGTTGTCGGGCCAACAGCGGCGCCCGGACGGTGGCGGCGCGTTCCGGGTCGACGTAGACCTCCACGAAATCCCGGCCCACCCCGGTCGGGTTGTCCATCGTCGCCCAGCCGACCACGCTGCCATCCGGGTCGACCGCCAGCCAGGAGTCCCGGGTCGGGTCGAAGTAGGGGGCGGTCAGCGACGTCGCGACGTCCTCGGCGTCGAAGTCGGGATGGCCGATGGCGAAGGTGTCGGCGGCGTGCACCACCGCGAGGATCGCCGGCACGTCGTCGAGGGTGGGCCTGCGCGTTGTCCAACCAGCGGGAAGAGTCACGGCAGAAGATCCTGGCAGCCGGCCGCCGCAGGCGCCGCCCATTTTCGACGGCCGGGGCGCTCAGGCGAGGTCGGCCCGGGTGCGGTGCAGCAACTCCACCAGCTCGGCGCCGTCGGCGGGGCCGAGGGCCGTGAACGCCGGCGCGGCCAGACGGTTGGTCACCGCCTCCGCCCAGAGCCGCCGCCGCACCAGCGGCCCGATCGGCGGGTACGGCGGTGGCCAGCCGCAGGCCACCGCCCCGGCCTCCCCCTCCGGCCCGGACAGCACGGCCTCCAGCGGGGTCATCCCGGCGGCGCGTACCGCCAACAGGTAGGCGCCGGTGAAGTGTTCGCGGAGCAGCCGCAGCCCGGCGGCGCTCCGGGCCCCCGGGGAGAGATCCGGCAGCGGCATGGCACGCCACGCGGCGAAGAGCGGCATCCCGCTGGCGTCCGCCGCCGCCACCGCCCGCTCGACGAGCGCCGCCAGTCGCTCGGTGGTGGGCAGGGCGCCGAGCCGCTGCGATCCCCATCGGCAGCACTCGGCGAGGCTCGCGGCGGCCACCTCGAACGGCGGGACGATCCGGGTTGCGGCGTCCCAACCGTCGGCGACCGCGTCCGGGGCTATGAAACCGAGGGCGGCGGCGGCTGTTTCGGCCCGCACATCGCCGAGCGCGCCGGCCCGGCCACTGATGTAGAAGGCCCAGCCGGAGATGCCGAGCAGCCGGGCCCGGCGCAACGTGGTCGGGTCCCGGCTGAACGCGTCGCCCAGGTCGAGCACGACGGGCTTGCTGGCGGCGGCGACCTGCTCCGGCGTCATTCGAGCGCCACCCGCGGGCAACCCGACCCGTCGACCACGACGACGCCCCGATCCGGGGTCACCCGCCGTGGACGGCCCGCACACTCGACGTCGTCCATCGATGGTCAGTCTGCCGCGCCACCACCCATGTCCGCATCCCCCTCTTCGGCCGCCAGCGCCTCGACCGCCGCCTCGACCTCACCCGCGCGCCGCCGAGCCACGGTGACCGCACGCTCGGCGGCACGCCGAGCGAGCTTGGCCCGACTGAGATCCTGCTCGGCGACCGCCCGCCGCCGCTCCAGCTCGGCCAGCTCAGTCTCGATCCCGTCGAGTACGGCGACACCGTCCCGCTCCTGCCCGGTCGCCTCGGTCAGCTCGGCCTCAGCGCGCTCCTGGCCAGCCTGGGCCTTGGTCAGCTCCCGCTCCAACGCGCGGCGCTGCCGGGCCCGCTCGGCGCGGGCCGCTCGTTGCGCGGTCCGCTCGGCCTGCTCGGCGCGTTCCGCCGCCCGGTCCGTGCGGGGCGCCGCCTCGGGACGCCCTCGCTGGGCACCGGGTCGGCCGGTCGGACGTTCCTCCTCCGGCTCCTCGTCATTGCCGGTGACCAGCCGCAGCTGTGGCCGGGGCACCTCGCCGAAGCCGGCGTAGCTGGTCGCCCGGAGCAGGCGGCCCGCCCGGACCTGCTCGGCGACCTCGACGTCGGAGAACGCCGCGTTCAGGGTCGCCTCCACCTCGGCCAGTGGCAGCCGACCGGCCGGCGGCGCGTCCGGCTCCGCCGCGGCGAGCTTGCGGACCTCGGCGACCAGGGCGGCGACCACCGCCCGGCGCTGCGCGGACAGCTCCCGCAGCCGGGGGCCACGCAGCTCCCGCTGGGCGGCCCGCAACGCATCGGCGAGCTGGACCAGGTCGGCGACCAGCTCAGGACGGCGGATGGCGAGCAGGTTCACCAGCCAGGCGGCCACCGTCGGGCGACGCAGCCGGGCCAGCTGCCGGGCGGTGGTCGGGTCGCCGCCACGGCGAGCCTCGGCCACGGCGGCGTCCCGGGCGGCCACGAACCGGTCCGGTGGGGTGCGGTAGAGCTGCTGCACCAGCTCCGCTGAGGGGCCGGGCATGGTTTCAGACGTCCACCCGGCTACCGGGCTCCAGTCGCTGGTATTCGGTGCCGGACAACGCGGTGTACTGCCGGTCGAGCACACCCAACCCGTTGTCGTTGAGCAGGGCGTCGTGCAGGGCGTACGCGCGCCGCGGTGCGACCGCCCGAATGAAGTCGACGACCTCGGAGAACTTCGACCAGGGGGCGTGGATCGGCGCGAAGAGCGTGTCGACGGGTGTCTCGTCGGGCACCACCAGGGCGTCCCCGGGGTGGTAGACCACGTCGTTGATCAGGTAGCCGAGGTTGTCCACCACCGGAATGTCCGGGTGGATCACCGCGTGTCGCCCCCCGTACGCGCGGACGGCGACCCCGGCGGCGGTGAACGACTCACCGACGGTGACCGGGCGCAACACCTCGGCCACGTCGCCCAGGACACCGGCGAGCGAGGCCGGCCCGTGGATCGGGAACGGCTGCCGGTCGAGCTGCAGGCGCACCGCCGCCAGGTCCAGGTGGTCGGGGTGTTCGTGGGTGATCAGCACCGCGTCCGCACCGTCCAAGGCCACCGCCGGGTCGCTGAACACCCCGGGGTCGACGACGAGCACTCCCCCGTCGTGTTCCACCCGGAGGCAGGAGTGCGCGTACTTGGTGAGCCGCATCGTGACTCCTCGATTATCGAATCGTGACGTCCTCAGCGCAGTCTGCCGGAACCAGCCGACGCGCGCGCCGCGTCCGAGCTATCGCCACACCGGATGACGACGATGGGAGCGGGGATGGACGAACGGGCGGTACGACGCCGCGGCACACTGCTGGCGGCGACAGCATTGGTGGCCGCGCTGGTCTTGACGGGGTGCGGGGCCGGCGACAGTGGGTCGAGGGACTCTGCGGGGTCGGCGGCCGACGCCCCTGCGGCGAACGGCGGCGGTGCGGACAGGGACACTGCGGTGGGAGCACCCGAGGCGGCCGGAGCCGGGGCACCGCAGGAGGGCAAAGCCGCAGCACCGGACCTGCGGATCGACCAGCGGGCGATCATCTACACCGGATCGATGCGGGTGCAGGTGGACGATGTGGACGCCGCCGCCCGCGAGGTGACCGCCCTGGTCACCCGGGCCGGTGGCTTCATCGGCGGTGACCAGCGGCGCAGTGCCGAGGCCGACGCGGTGGCGGAGTTGCAGCTGCGGGTGCCGGCGGCGAAGTTCACCGGCGTGGTGGACGAGGTCGCGAAGCTCGGCCGGCAGCAGAGCCGGGAGATCAACACCCAGGACGCCACAGAGGAGATCGTCGACCTCGACGCGCGCATCGTCAGTCAGCGGGCCAGGGTGGAGAGTGCCCGGCGGCTACTGTCCCGTGCCACCTCGATCGCCGACCTCGTGTCGTTGGAGAACGAGCTGGGTCGCCGCGAGGCTGATCTGGCATCGCTGGAGGCCAAGAAGCGGCGGCTGGCCGACCTGACCGCCCTCTCCACGATCACCGTGTCGCTGGCCGGGCCGGCGGCGAAGATCGCCTCCGACGACACGACCGAGACCGGGTTCATGGCCGGACTGAAGGGCAGCTGGAAGGCGTTCGTCGCCTCGTTGACCGTCCTGCTCACGGTGCTGGGGGCGCTGCTGCCGTGGCTGGTGGCGTTCGGCGTACCGGTGGCGGTGCTGCTGCTGGTGCTGCGCCGGCGGCGCAAGACCCCGGCCCTGGTCGCCCCGGTCAGCGCACCGACGCCAGTGCCCGCAGCGCGGTCTGCACCATGACGCGTACGCCGGCCGGGATGGCCCGCTCGTCGACGTCGAAGCTTGCGCGGTGCAGGTCGACGTTGGGGCCGGAGCGACCCACGCCGAGCCGGGCGAGGGCGCCGGGGACGTACTCCAGGTACCAGGAGAAGTCCTCACCGCCCATGCTCTGCGGTGTCTCGGCGATCCCTTCCGGGCCGAGCGCGGCAGCGGTGGCGGCGGTCAGCACCTGGATGGCCCGGGAGTCGTTGCACACCGGCGGTCGGCCGCGCAGATATTCCAGGTCGACGGTGGCGCCGGTCGGGGCGATCACATCCCGGACCACCTGAGCGACGATCTTGGGAGCTTTCTCCCAGGTGTCGCGGTCCATCACCCGCAGGGTGCCCGAGGCGCTCGCCTCGGAGGGGATGACGTTGTAGCGGGTGCCGGCCGAAGCGTGGCCGAAGACCAGCAGCAGGCCGCTGTTGGCCGGCACCCGGCGGCTGACCAGGGCGGGCACCTCGGTGATCAGCCGGCCGAGCGCGTCGACCAGGTCGACGGTCAGGTGCGGACGGGCGGTGTGCCCGCCCGGGCCGGAGAGCCGGACGGTGACGTTGTCGGCGGCCGCCGTGATCGGGCCGACCCGCAGGCCGACCTGGCCCACCGGCAGGTTCGGGTCGCAGTGCAGCGCGAAGATCTGCACCACGTCGTCCAGGCCGCCTGCCTCGATGACCTCGAGCGACCCGCAGGGCAGGATCTCCTCGGCCGGCTGGAAGATGAGCCGGACCCGCCCATCCAGCTCACCGAGGTCGGCGAGCTGGGCCAGCAGCATGCCGACGCCGAGCAGGATCGAGGTGTGCACGTCGTGCCCGCAGGCGTGGCAGACGCCCTCCACGGTTGACCGGTAGGGCACGTCCTTGGGGTCGTCGAGCGGCAGGGCGTCGATGTCGGCGCGCAGCGCGACCACCGGGCCGTCCGGCCTGCCGTTGACGTCACAGATCACACCATTGCCCTTGGGCAGCAGGCGCGGGTTCAGCCCGGCCAGCGAAAGCTCCCGGGCGATCAGTGCGGCCGTCTCGAACTCGTTGCCCGAGAGCTCAGGGTGCGAGTGGAGGTGACGGCGCGTGGCGATCAGCCCCGGTACCCGGAGCGCGAGGAGGTGGTCCAGATCGCGGGGCAGGGGCTGGGACCCGGGTGGCGTCTCCAGCCAGGACGACGCCAGCTGGCCATCTGGGGGCAGCGTCAACGCACTCGTCACGTCGAATTCTCGATTACTAGAGATGGATGGATCATCGGGGACAGCAGACAGCCTAGACCTCCGGCGGTGACGCTGCGCAACCTCGTTACGGTAATGATCAGACCGCGAAGCGTCACGTATGCCCTGCTGGGGGCGCTCGGAGATGTGTGGGACAGCAGGTAGATCGCGGTCGAAGGCCGTCATCCGCCCCTCACCTCCTACAACGCGTAACCGATTGCGGCGGTCACGAATCCCGGCGCCACTAGCGGGCCCTTGTTGCGAATTGTCGCATTAGTCGGGGTGATGAACTGACACTCCGACAATTAGCCGACCGCACTCCGCAACGAGCCGGATAACGACGCTCACATGTACGCCCCCACCACGAGCGCACACGGTGTGCGTCCGCGTACAACGCCGGGTTACCCGCTCTGCCCCGGGGACACACCGCGTCCCCGCGCCAGCGCCACGCGAGCGCCTGCCTGCCTGCCTGCCTGCCTGCCCCGAGAAGCCTTATGACGCTGAGGCATATTTATGCCTCAGCGTCATCACGCTCATATCGGTGACCGGGAGCCCTGGAGAAGCACGGCCCGGTGCCGGTGACTCAGAAGCGATCGGTGGGCCGGTACAGACCCCACACCTCGCGCAGCGTCCCGCAGACCTCACCCACGGTGGCCCGGGCACGCAGCGCCTCCTTCATCGGGTACAGCACGTTGTCCGTGCCGTCGGCGGCCGCCCGCAGGTCGGCGAGTGCCCGCGCCACCGCGTCGGCGTCCCGCTCGGAGCGCAGCCGCGCCAGCCGGTCGGCCTGGGCCGCCTCGATCGTCGGGTCGACCCGCAGCGGCTCGTACGGCTCCTCCTCGTCCACGGTGAAACGGTTGAGCCCGACCACCACCCGCTCACCCGAGTCGATCTCCTGGGCGATCCGGTACGCGGACTGCTCGATCTCCCGCTTCTGGAACCCGGCCTCGATGGCGTCCACCGCCGAGCCGTGGTCGGCCACCCGCTCCATCAACTCGACGGCGGCGGCCTCGATCTCGGCGGTCATCGCCTCCACCACGTAGGAGCCGGCGAACGGGTCGACTGTGGCGGTCAGGTCCGTCTCGTACGCCAGCACCTGCTGCGTCCGCAGCGCAAGCCGGGCCGCCTTCTCGGTGGGCAGCGCGATCGCCTCGTCGAAGCTGTTGGTGTGCAGCGACTGGGTGCCGCCGAGGACCGCGCCCAACCCCTGTACGGCCACCCGGACCAGGTTCACCTCCGGCTGCTGGGCGGTGAGCTGCACGCCCGCGGTCTGGGTGTGGAAACGCAGCATCATCGACTTCGGATCCTTGGCGCCGAATTCGTCGCGCATCAGCCGGGCCCAGATCCGCCGGGCGGCGCGGAACTTCGCCACCTCCTCCAGCAGCGTGGTGCGGGCCACAAAGAAGAACGACAGCCGGGGCGCGAAGTCATCCACGGCGAGCCCGGCGGCCAGCGCCGCCCGCACGTACTCCACGCCGTTGGCCAGGGTGAACGCGATCTCCTGCGTGGGCGTCGCGCCGGCCTCGGCCATGTGGTAGCCGGAGATGGAGATCGTGTTCCACTTCGGCACCTCCTTGCGGCAGTACGCGAACGTGTCGGCCACCAGGCGCAGCGACGGCTTCGGGGGGAAGATGTACGTCCCCCGGGCGATGTACTCCTTGAGGATGTCGTTCTGGATCGTGCCGTTGAGCGCCGCGCCGGGCACCCCGTTCTCCTCGGCGACGAGCTGGTAGAGCAGCAGCAGCACCGAGCCGGGCGCGTTGATGGTCATCGAGGTGGAGACCTTGTCCAGCGGGATGTCGGCGAAGAGCAGCCGCATGTCGTCGATGGAGTCGATGGCGACGCCCACCTTGCCGACCTCACCGTGCGCGATCGGCTCGTCGGAGTCGTAGCCCATCTGGGTCGGCAGGTCGAAGGCGACCGAGAGGCCCATCGTGCCGGCCCGCAACAACTGGTGGTACCGCGCGTTGGACTCGGCGGCGGTGCCGAAGCCGGCGTACTGGCGCATGGTCCACGGGCGGGAGGTGTACATCGTGGGGTAGACCCCTCGGGCGTACGGGAACTCGCCTGGGCCGCCCAGCCGGGAGTCCAGATCCTCCGGAAGGTCGTCCGCCGTGTAGACGCCGTTGATCGGGAAACCGGACTCGCTTGACCGCCGTTCGTTCATCCCCGGATGGTAAGACGCCTGGCCACGTCGTCGGGTGAGGGATACCGCACAGTGCGTCCCGACCCGTCGACAAGAGGTGAACGACAGGGCACGTTCTGTCGACTTCGATAAACGTCCGTCGCGTCGGCTTTCGCATCGGGCGTCGGAACCAGCAAGATAGGGGGGTTGTGTCCCAGCCCCCCTCGATTTCCCCCGGTGGCTTTTCTGTGACTCAGATCCCGACGTGGAGCGGCGGACCAGTTAGTCCCGCCAACGGACGAGCAGCGCCCGGCACCACCATTGGTGGCCGGTACTCGCTGCGGTCCTCGGTGGGCAACGGCGGCATGGGCACGGTGTGGCGCGCCACAGACACACTGCTGCGCCGCGATGTGGCGGTGAAGGAGGTCGTCCTACCTCCGGGGCTGGCCCCCAGCGACCGTGACGCGATGTACGAACGCACCCTGCGCGAGGCCCGCGCCGCCGCCGCCATCCAGCATCCCGCCGTGGTGCAGGTGTACGACGTGGTCACCGAGGCTGGCCGGCCGTGGATCGTGATGGAGCTGCTGGACGCCCGCAGCCTCGCCGACATGGTGATCGAGGACGGGCCGGTCGCGCCCCGCGCCGTCGCCAAGATCGGCATCGCGCTGCTCGGCGCGTTGGAGGTCGCGCACGCGATCGGCGTGCTGCACCGCGACGTCAAGCCCGCCAACGTGCTGATCTGCACCGACGGGCGCTGCGTGCTGACCGACTTCGGGGTCGCCCGGATGCCCACCGACGTGCAGCTCACCACCCCCGGCATGGTGCTCGGCTCGCCGCACTTCATCTCGCCCGAGCGGGCCATGGGTCAGGAGTTCGGCCCGCCGAGCGACCTCTTCTCGCTGGGTGTGACGCTCTACACCGCGGTCGAGGGGCGGCCTCCGTTCGACAAGGGCGACCCGATCGAGACCATGCACGCCGTGGTCGAGGACCCGCCCGCCCCGCCGCAGCGCAGCGGCCCGCTGACCCGCGTGCTGATGGGTCTGCTGGAGAAGGACCCGGCCCGCCGGCTGGACGTGCACACCTCCCGGGCCATGCTGCGCGAGCTGCTCGCCGGCCCGCTCGGCAGCACCGCGACGGCTGTGCACTCGATCACCGACCCGTACGCCGTGGTGCCGGTGCAGCAACGCCCGGTGCCCGTCCTCCCGCCGGCCCAGCCCGAGCCGAAGCCGGACAGCCAGATCGGTGGCCCGGCGATGATCGGCCCGGGTGAGTCCCTGACCGACCGGCTGGCCGCGCTGCGCCGAGGCGAACGCCCGCAGCCGGCTGGCACGGCCGGCGCCACCGGGCTCGACGAGACCAGCGCCGACGCGTTGGCCGGCCCTCTGCACACACCCACCGGCGCGATGCCCGCACCCGGCCGACCGGCCGCCGGGCGCACCTACGGCGGCAACGCGGACGCCACCCAGCGGGTGGACGCCGGCGGGCACCCGGATGCGACCCAGCGGGTCAGCTACGGCAGTCCTGCCGATGCCACCCAGCAGGTCGGCTACGGCGGCGCACCGGAGGCCACCCAGCGGATCGGCGGCACCTACGGCGGGGGCAACCAGTGGTCGGTGCCCGGCACCGGCCAGCCCTGGGCCGCCGCGCCCGCTGCTTCGGGAGGCGGCGCTCTGGGCAAGGTTCGCGCCACCGGTGGTCAGCTCGTCAGCACGGTCAAGGGCTGGCCACGCAAGGTGCAGCTCGCCGCAGCCGGCGGGCTGGTCGTGGTGCTGCTCCTCACCGTGGTGGCGCTGTCCGGCGGCGACGACCCCGGGCCGAGCACCCCGCAGGCGCAGCCCACCCCGTCCGCCCCGGCGGCTCCCGCAGTCGAGATGCAGGAGCACGCGGCCCGCGGGATCCAGGTCATGGTGCCGAAGGGCTGGAAGAAGGCCACCGGCGGCTCGTACACCGACTACATCGACCCGGAGGACAGCGGCCGCAAGGTCCGCATCATCACCGAGAAGTGGTCCAGCAGCTCCACCCGGTGGGCGGAGACGGCCGAGAACGGTCTCAAGACCAGGAGCACCTCCTGCGTCAAGCCGTACAGCCAGATCTCCTCCACCGAAACCGAGCTGGCCAGCAAGCCGGCCGCCGAATTCGAGTACACCTGCGGCGAGGGTGACGCCATGCGGCACGGCGTCTGGCGTGGCGTGGCGCAGGACGGCAAGGCGTACTCGTTCTACCTCACCGCCACGGACACCAAGTTCGCCGAGAGCAAGTCGATCTTCGACGAGATGGTGCGGACGTTCCAGCTCACCGGAGACGGCTGAGCCGGAGGGAACCGACAGCGGTGATCCGCCGCCGTGCTATCAAGGGGCATGGCGGCGGACACCACTGACATCGACGACATTCGCGAGCAAGCCCGGCGCTGGCTGGCCGACGACCCCGACCCGGCCAGCCGGGACGAGCTGACGGCAGTCCTCGACGGACTGCCGGGGAGCGCACCGGAGCTGGCGGACCGGTTCGCCGGCCCGCTGACATTCGGCACCGCGGGCCTGCGCGGCCCGCTGCGCGCCGGCCCGAACGGAATGAACCTCGCCGTGGTCACCCAGGCCGCTGCCGGCCTGGTCGGCTGGCTCGCGGCCCAGGGCGGCACCGGCCCCCTGGTGATCGGGTACGACGCTCGGCACGGCTCCCGGCAGTTCGCCGAACGCACCGCCCAGGTGGCCACCGGGGCTGGCCGGCCGGCGCTGCTGCTGCCCCGCCCGCTGCCCACCCCGGTGCTGGCGTACGCGGTGCGCCACCTCGGCGCGGTCGCCGGGGTGATGGTCACCGCCAGCCACAACCCGCCACAGGACAACGGCTACAAGGTCTACCTCGGCGCGGAACTGGGCGGTGAGCTGGGCGTCGGCGCGCAGATCGTGCCGCCCGCCGACGCCGGTATCGAGGCGGCCATCCGGTCGGTCGGCCCGCTGGCCCAGGTGCCGCTGGGCCAACCCGGGCAGGTGCTCGGCGACGACCTGGCCGCCTCGTACGTCGAACGGGCCACCGCCGTGATCGACCCGGACGGGCCACGGGACCTGACGGTGGCGTACACCCCGCTGCACGGGGTGGGCGCGGCGGTGCTCACCGCCGCCTTCGCCCGCGCTGGTTTCCCGGTCCCCGGTGTGGTGCCCGACCAGGCCGAGCCGGACCCGGAGTTTCCCACCGTGTCGTTTCCCAACCCGGAGGAGCCCGGGGCGGTGGACCGGCTGATAGCCCTGGCCGACTCCACCGGCGCGGACCTCGCCATCGCCAACGACCCGGACGCCGACCGTTGCGCGGTGGTCGTCCGGGACAGCGTGGGCGACGGCGGGCAGACCTGGCGGATGCTGCGCGGCGACGAGGTGGGCGTGCTGCTCGCCGACCACCTGATGCGCCGCGGGGTGACCGGGCTCTACGCCACCACCATCGTGTCGTCGTCGCTGTTGCGGGCGATGTGCGCGGCCCGGGGCCTGCCGTACGACGAGACGCTGACCGGCTTCAAGTGGATCGTGCGGGCCGGTGGCGGGAGCACGCCGCTGGTCTTCGGCTACGAGGAGGCGCTCGGCTACTGCGTCGCCCCGGAGCACGTCCGGGACAAGGACGGCATCACCGCCGCGCTGACCGTGGCCGAGTTGGCGGCCGGGCTCAAGAAGCAGGGCCGCACGTTGACCGACCGGCTGGACGAGTTGGCCGCCGAGTTCGGTGTGCACCACACCGACCAGCTCTCTGTGCGGGTGGACGACCTGCGGGTGATCGCCGACGCGATGGCCCGGATCCGGGCGGCCACCCCGACCACCCTGCTCGGGCACCCGGTCGACAGCGTCCGGGACCTGCTGCCCGAGTCGGACGTGGTGATCCTGCGTACCGGGGTGGCCCGGGTGGTGATCCGCCCATCCGGGACCGAGCCGAAGCTCAAGGCGTACCTCGAGGTGGTGGAGCCGGTGCCCGGCGGCGACGTGGCCGCCGCACGCGCCCGAGCCGGCGCGGCGATCACGCAGCTCCGCACCGAGATCGCCGCCGCCCTCGGGTTGTAGCCCGGGGGGCGGCGGCGTCGGGGATCAGCGGCGGGGGCCGAGCGCCTGGTCGACGGCCCGGCCCAGGGCGGCGACGACCAGGCCGACGGAGGGACGGACCACCGAGTCGTCCGCGCTCACCTCGCCGGAGAAACCGGCGCCGGTGGCGATCTCCTCCAGCCGGCGGCGAGCGTCGGCAGCGGTCTCGCCACTCACCCCGAGGGCGGACTCCATCCGCAGCACCACGACCAGGGTGGCCAGCGCGGCGGTCCGCTCGTCGGGGGCCGCCGCGCCGGTCAGGGCTTCGGCCAGCCGCTCCCGGGTCTCCGCCTCGACGGAGGTGTCCACCACCGGGTAACGGTGTACGTGGATGAAGCCCAACTCGGTCTCGTCGACGTCGCGGACCACGCCCTGGCTGCACAGGTCACCGAGGATCCGGTCGCGCAGGCCGTGCCGCAGGCGCTGCACCCAGGAGGCCGGGGTGTGCGGAGTGTCGGCCGCGATCCGGCCGAGCACCTCGTCGGCGACCGGCTCGCCGGTAGGCGTCGGGTCGACCACCGTCAGGGACCCGTCGGCGTACGCGATCCGGCCGGCCAGGGCCAGCTCGATCAGCACCGCGGCGGCCATGCCGAGGTCCAGGCTGATCCGCGGCATGGTCGCCTTGCCGGTCGTGTCGTCGTAGGCGAGGAGCAGCAACTCCTCGGCGAGCGCAACACCAGTCATGGCCGGAAACGGTAGCGGGTCCGCGCACCACCGCGCGCGGACCCGCCGGACCCGGCACCGACCGGGTAACGCCTCAGAAGCGGGGCATGCCACCGAACTGACGGTCACCGGCGTCGCCGAGCCCGGGAACGATGAACATGTGCTCGTTGAGCCCCTCGTCGATCGAGGCCGTGACCAGGCGCAACGGCAGGCCGGAACGCTCCAGCCGCTCGATGCCGACCGGCGCGGCGAGGACGCAGAGCACGGTGATGTCGGTGCAGCCGCGGTCGGCCAGCAGCCGGCAGCAGTGCTCCAGCGAGCCACCGGTGGCCAGCATCGGGTCGAGCACCAGCACCGGCAGCCCGGCCAGGTCGCGGGGCAGCGACTCCATGTACGCGCGCGGCTCGTAGGTCGCCTCGTCGCGGGCCAGGCCCACGAAGCCCATCGACGACTCGGGCAGCAGGCCGAGGGCGGCGTCCGCCATGCCGAGGCCGGCGCGAAGCACCGGCACCAGCAGCGGCGGGTTGGCCAACCGGGTGCCCTCGGTGCCGGTGACCGGCGTCTGCACCGGGTACCGCTCGACGGGGAAGGTGCGCGCCGCCTCGTACACCAGCATGGTGGTCAGTTCGTGCAGCGCGGCCCGGAACGTCGAGGAATCGGTGCGCGCGTCCCGCATGGCGGTCAACCTGGACTGGGCCAGCGGATGGTCAATGACGTGTACGTCCACGATCGCTCAACCTACCGGTCCGTTCGGCACGGTGGTGCGGGTGCGGTCGGACCAGCGACGCCGCTCACGTCAGCGTGACCTACCGACCCGTCGTGAGCAAGATCACTCGACGCTCCGGTGCGTAGACTTCGGGGCATGACGGCGACAACGACGTCGGCCCGGTCGGAGCTCTCCGAGCTGGGACGATCCGAGACCGCTCTGCGGACCTTCCTGCACGGCCTGCCCGGCGTGGACCAGGTCGGCGCGGAGCAGCGGGCGGCACAGCTCGGCACCCGCTCCATCAAGACCACCGCCAAGGCCCAGGCGATCGACCTGGCGATCCGGATGGTCGACCTGACCACCCTGGAAGGGGCGGACACCCCGGGCAAGGTGCGCGCGCTCGCCGCGAAGGCGCTGCGCCCGGACCCGGCCGACCCGTCCTGCCCGCACGTCGGCGCGGTCTGCGTCTACCCGGCGATGGTCCCGTACGTCGCCGAGGTGCTGCGCGGATCCGGTGCCGGGTCCGGGCGGCCATCCGGCGGACCGGGACATGCGGGCGGCGCCGCGCCGGCCGGACTTGGCATTGTCCACCTGGCCAGCGTGGCGACAGCGTTCCCGTCGGGTCAGGCCCCCTTGGAGATCAAGCTCGCCGACACCCGGGCCGCCGTCGCCGCTGGCGCCGACGAGATCGACATGGTGATCAACCGAGGTGCGTTCCTGGCCGGGCGGTACAAGGAGGTCTACGACGAGATCGTGGCCACCAAGGAAGCCTCCGGGGACGCCCACCTCAAGGTGATCCTGGAGACCGGCGAGCTGGCCACCTACGACAACGTGCGGCGGGCCTCCTGGCTGGCCATGCTGGCCGGCGGCGACTTCATCAAGACCTCCACCGGCAAGGTCCCGGTCGCGGCGACGCTGCCGGTGACCCTGGTGATGCTGGAGGCGGTCCGCGACTTCCGCGAGGCCACCGGGCGGCAGGTCGGCGTGAAGCCGGCCGGCGGCATCAAGAACACCAAGGACGCGATCAAGTACCTGGTGATGGTCAACGAGACCGTCGGCCCGGACTGGCTCGACCCGGACTGGTTCCGCTTCGGCGCGTCCAGCCTGCTCAACGACCTGCTGATGCAGCGCACCAAGCTGACGACCGGCACCTACTCCGGTCCCGACTACTTCACCCTGGACTGATAGCCGATGTTCGAATACGCCCCCGCCCCCGAGTCCCGCTCGGTGGTGGACCTCAAGCCCTCGTACGGGCTGTTCATCGACGGTAAGTTCGTCGATCCGACCGATGGTGGCAGCTTCAAGTCGATCAATCCCGCCTCCGAGGAGGTGCTGGCCGATATCGCCGAGGCCGGCGCGCCGGACGTGGAGCGCGCGGTGCGCGCCGCCCGGAAGGCGTACGACAAGGTCTGGGGTCCGATGCCGGGCCGGGACCGAGCGAAGTACCTGTTCCGGATCGCCCGGCTCATCCAGGAGCGGTCCCGTGAGCTGGCCGTCCTGGAATCGCTGGACAACGGCAAGCCCATCAAGGAATCCCGCGACGTCGACCTGCCGCTGGTCGCCGCCTACTTCTTCTACTACGCGGGGTGGGCCGACAAGCTGGGTCACGCCGGCTTCGGGGCGAACCCGCAGCCGATCGGTGTGGCCGCGCAGGTCATCCCGTGGAACTTCCCGCTGCTCATGCTGGCCTGGAAGATCGCCCCTGCCCTTGCGGCCGGCAACACCGTGGTGCTCAAGCCGGCGGAGACCACCTCGCTGACCGCGCTGCTCTTCGCCGAGATCTGCCAGCAGGCCGACCTGCCGGCCGGCGTCGTCAACATCATCACCGGCGCGGGCGACACCGGTCGGACGCTGGTCGAGCACCCCGGCGTGGACAAGGTCGCCTTCACCGGCTCCACCGACGTCGGCCGGGCCATCGCCCGATCCGTCGCCGGCACCCGCAAGAAGCTCACCCTTGAGCTGGGCGGCAAGGCCGCCAACATCGTCTTCGACGACGCACCCATCGACCAGGCCGTCGAGGGCATCGTCAACGGCATCTTCTTCAACCAGGGGCACGTCTGCTGCGCTGGCTCCCGACTGCTGGTCCAGGAGAACGTCGCCGACCGGGTGCTGGAGTCGCTGAAACGGCGGATGGCCCAACTCCGGGTCGGCGACCCACTGGACAAGAACACCGACGTCGGCGCGATCAACTCCGCCGCCCAGTTGGAGCGGATCCGCGAACTGTCCGACGCCGGCTCGGCCGAGGGCGCTGAGCGTTGGTCGCCCCCCTGCGAGCTGCCCGACCGCGGCTTCTGGTTCGCGCCAACCATCTTCACCGGGGTCACCCAGGCGCACCGGATCGCCCGCGAGGAGATCTTCGGCCCGGTGCTGTCGGTGCTCACCTTCCGCACCCCGGCCGAGGCCGTCGAGAAGGCCAACAACACGCCGTACGGGCTGTCGGCGGGGATCTGGACCGACAAGGGTTCCCGGATCCTGTGGATGGCCGACCGGCTGCGCGCCGGCGTCGTCTGGGCCAACACGTTCAACAAGTTCGACCCCACCTCGCCGTTCGGTGGTTACAAGGAGTCGGGCTACGGTCGCGAGGGCGGCCGGCACGGGCTGGAGGGCTACCTCAATGTCTGAGCGGGTCGCGGTACGCAAGACGTACAAGCTCTTCATCGGCGGGAAGTTCCCGCGCAGCGAGTCGGGACGGTCGTATCTCGTGCAGTCCTCGAATGTGCCACTGGCCTCCCGCAAGGACGCCCGCGACGCGGTGGTCGCCGCCCGCGCCGCCGTGAAGGGCTGGGCCGGCGCGACCGCGTACAACCGGGGTCAGATCCTCTACCGGGCCGCCGAGATGCTGGAGGGCCGCCGCGAGCAGTTCGTCGCCCTGGGCGTGCCCGGCGACGAGGTGGACGCCGCGGTGGACCGCTGGGTCTGGTACGCCGGCTGGGCCGACAAGCTCCCCCAGGTGTACGGCGGCGCCAACCCGGTCGCCGGCCCGTACTTCAACCTGTCCTCGCCCGAGCCGACCGGCGTGGTCGCCGTCGTCGCCCCGGAGCGCCCGGCGCTGCTGGGCCTGGTCAGCGTGATCGCACCGGCGATCGTCACCGGTAACACGGTGGTCGTGGCGGCCTCCCCGACCGAGCCGCTGGCGGCGGTGACGCTGGCCGAGGTGCTGGCCACCTCCGACCTGCCCGGCGGGGTGGTCAACATCCTCACCGGCGCGATCACCGAGACCGCGCCGACGTTGGCCGCGCACATGGACGTCAACGCGATCGACCTGACCGGGGTCACCGACGCCTCGCTCGCCACCGACCTGGAGGTCAAGGCGGCGGAGAACCTCAAGCGGGTGCTCCGGCCGGCGCTGGCCGAACAGGACTGGGCCGCCGACCCGGGGCTCGCCCGGATGACCGCCCTGCTCGAGACGAAGACTGTGTGGCATCCCAAGGGGGTGTGAGCTGTCGGTCCCGGCCTTGGGCTTTCCGGGGGAGCCCGCCCACTCCGGGCGGTCAGGCTTGATCCCTGCGTGGGCGGGCTCCCCCGGAAAACCTGACGTGGGCCGGGCCCGTCGGGAAGGTCAGCTCACGGGTGCTGCCTCGAGGTCGGTTGCCGGCCAGCGGTGTCTGGGTGGGGAACGGCCTTCCGGATTGGCTGCTGCACCCCGCCCCGCTCCAAGATCGCACTACTTCCTTGAAGTAGTGGCCTCCCGGGCGCTTCGAGGCCACTACTTCACTGTTCTTGTGCGGATCTTGGCTGGTTGGGGTGGGAGCGCGGGGGTGGGGGGTCTACTACCGGGGGTAGGATTGATCCCGTGACTCGGTTGGGCGATCTTGAGCGTGCGGTGATGGACGTGCTGTGGGACGTGGTCCCCGGCACGTCGGACGGTGTGACCGTGCGCGAGGTGGCCGACGCGCTCGACGGCCGCGAGCTGGCGTACACCACGGTGATGACCGTGCTGGACCGACTCGCCGGCAAGGGCATGGTGCAGCGGGAACGGGAGGGCCGGGCCTGGCGGTACCGGCCAGCGGCCAGCCGCGAGGCGCACATCGCCCAACTCATGCTCGACGCCCTCGACCTGGGCGGCAGCCGGGACGCCGCACTGGTGCGGTTCGCCCGCTCGGTGACCGGCACCGAAGCCGAGGTGCTGCGCGCGGCCCTGGGGAGCGAGGCCGGGCTGACCGGGCCGGGTTCCACCGGCGGCGACACGGGCGGCGCCGAGCTGACCGACCGGGTGGACGGGCCAGCGGGCCGGCGAGCGGCCGACGAGACAGCGGAGCGGTAGGACGCGCCATGGCGTACGCCGTGCACTTCGCCGCCACCATGCTGGCCTGCTATCTGACCGCTCAGGTGCTGGCCCGCTCCACCTGGACGTGGCGCAGCCCCCGGGTGGCGATCATCTGCTGGCAGGCCGTCGGGTTGGCGCTGGGCCTCTCCGCGATGGGCCTGCCGATGGCGCTCGGGTTGAGCGCGTACGACCTGCCCACCGGGAGCGCCCTGCTCGCCCTGACCACCGACCTCGCCCACGGCACCCTTCCGGTCGGGGAGACCGCCTTCCACCTGGCCGGCGTGGGTGTGGGGTTCGGCATCGGGGCGGTGCTGGTCACCACGACGGTGCGCAGCATCCACGGCACCGTACGCGCCCAGCGCCGGCACCGTGACCTGCTCACGCTGGTCGCCCGGGACGACCCGGCCGCGCCCGGCGCACTGGTGCTGGATCATCCGAGCGCCGCCGCGTACTGCCTGCCGGGGGTTCGGCCGCAGGTGGTGGTCAGCGCCGGCACGCTCAGCCTGCTGGATCGGGCCGAGCTGGCCGCGGTGCTCAGCCACGAGCGGGCGCACGCCCACGAGCGGCACGACCTGGTGCTGCTGCCGTTCACGGCGCTGTGCCGCGCGTTGCCGTGGTTCGGCTGGGTCCGCGACGCCCACGAGCGGGTCGCCCTGCTGGTCGAGATGCGCGCCGACGACAAGGCTCGCGAGCTGCATGCCGAGGCGCCGTTGGCGGGAGCGCTACGCCGATTCGCCGCCGCCGGTCACCGGATCACCCCCGCCGGCGCGCTGGGCATGGGCGATCGGGACCTTGACGTACGCGTGCAGCGTCTGCTGGTCAGCGACCGGCCGCCCCGGGTGCTCGGTGCCACCGCCCTGGCGGTCGCGACAACGCTGGTCGCCCTACCGATCACCCTCTTCCTGAGCTGACCGGCAACCGCAACCGCCCCCACACCGCACACCCCCACACCGCGCGAGTCCACAGCGCGGCGCGGTCGCACCGCGTCCTCCCCGCGTCCTGAACCGCGTGGCCGCTCTCAAGATCGCGCTCGATCCAGGATCGAGTGGCATCCCACGGCCCACGAGACCACTACATCCAGGATCGAGCGCGATCATCAGGCCCACCACCACGACGGAGCGTAGTAGTCGGACATGTAGGCAAGCTACGTGTAGGGTGGCTACGACAAGGGAGCCAACGCTACGGAGAGCCGGCCATGGACACGCTGCTCCTCGCCCGCCTGCAGTTCGCCACCACCACCTCGATCCACTTTCTGTTCGTGGTCGTCACGCTCGGGCTGGTGACCCTGCTGGTCGGGATGCAGACCGCCTGGGTGCTCACCGGCAACCCGAAGTGGGAGCGGCTCACCCGCTACTGGGGCCAGCTCTACGTGATCAACTACGTGCTCGGCATCGCCACCGGCATCGTGATGGAGTTCCAGTTCGGGCTGAACTGGAGTGGCCTGTCGCGCTACGTCGGCAACGTCTTCGGCGCGCCACTGGCCATCGAGACGCTGGTGGCGTTCTTCCTGGAGTCCACGTTCCTCGGGATGTGGATCTTCGGCTGGCACCGGCTCCGCAAGGGTGTCCACCTCGCGTTGCTCTGGGGTGTGGCGCTCACCGCGTACGCCTCAGCGTTCTGGATCATGGTGGCCAACTCCTGGCTGCAGCACCCGGTCGGGTACGAGGTACGCGACGGGATCGCCCACCTCACCGATTTCGGCGCGCTGCTCACCAATCCCAGCCTCGGCATGGCGTTCGGGCACGTGGTCTCGGCCGCGTTGCTGGTCGGCGGAATGCTGATGGCCGCGGTCAGCGCCTGGCACCTGATCCGGCGTACCCCCGACTTCGCGCTCTTCCGCACGTCCCTGCGGATCGGCGTGGTCACCTCGGCACTGGCGATCACATTGGTGCAGGGCTTCGGTTTCGCCCAGTTCGGCCCGGTCGGCGAGGTGCAGCCGACCAAGTTCGGCCAGGGGCCCGAGGCGCAGGCGTTGATCGCCGAGTGGACCACCCGGTTCGGCCCCGGTGACTACACGCCACCGGTGCTGGCCAGCGTCGGGCTGGGCTTCATGATCCTGATCGGCTTCACCCTCGGCTGCGTCTGGTTCCTGCTCCCCCTGCTCTTCCGGGACTGGATCATCCGACTGCGTTTCCCGCTCTGGCTGGTCCTGCTCGCGCTGCCGCTGCCGTTCGTCGCCGTCATCCTCGGCTGGATCTCCCGGGAGGTCGGCCGCCAGCCCTGGGTGGCGTACGGGCTGCTCCCCACCGAGCAGGCGGTCTCCCCGGTCGGCGCGCCCGTGATGCTCGCCTCGTTGATCGGCTTCAGCCTGCTGCTGGGCACCCTTGCCGTCACCAACTGGGTGCTGCTCGCCCGGCACGCGGCACGTGGCGCGACCGACCCGGCGCTCGGCCGCCCACCGGCGCCACCCAGTGAGCCGGCCCACCCCGAACCCGCCCTCGTCTGAGGAGAAACCCGTGGTCCTCGCCTGGTACGGCCTGCTCGGCCTCTTCTTCGCCAGCTACCTGGTGCTCGCCGGCTACGACTACGGCGTCGGGCTGTTGCTCGCCCGGGGCGGCGGCGCGGCCGGGCGGCGGGAGACGCTCACCGCGCTCGGCCCGTTCTTCCTCGGCAACGAGGTCTGGCTGGTGGCCGCCATGGGCATCCTCTTCGGCGCGTTTCCGGTGCTGGAGGGCGAGCTGCTCTCCGGCTGCTATCCGGCCGTCGCCGGCGCCCTGGTCGGGGTCATCCTGGTCACCGTCGGGGTGCAACTGCGCAGTCGACCCGCCGACGAGCGGATCCGCGCGCGCTGGGACCGCGTCGTGGTGATCGGCAGCGCCCTCGCCGCACTGGGCTGGGGTGTGCTGCTCGCCGCGCTGCTGCAGGGCGTGCCCCGCCAGGCCGACGGGCACGTCGCCGGGGTGTCGCACCTGGCCACCCCGTTCGCCGCCGCCGCCGGGCTGGCCATGGTCGCCCTGGTCGCCGTGCACG
This sequence comes from Micromonospora sp. NPDC005413, assembly GCF_040606435.1. Lineage (NCBI taxonomy): Bacteria > Bacillati > Actinomycetota > Actinomycetes > Micromonosporales > Micromonosporaceae > Micromonospora > Micromonospora sp. NPDC005413. Next base: position 8,725 of record NZ_JBEXEV010000039.1, on the reverse strand, counting down.
GTGCGACCTTCCTCACCCTGCGGCTGTCGGCCGACGCCGCCGCCGTGGTCGGCCGCACAGCCCGCCGACTGGTGCCGGTGGCGCTCACCGCGGTCGCCCTGGCCACCGTCGTGGGTCTGCTCTCCGCCCGGGTACGCGACGCTGTCCAGCGGCCGGCGGTGGCCGTACTCCTGCCGGTGGTGCTGGTGGCGGCGCTGCTGGCGGCCCGCGCGGCGCTGGCGCGGCGGCGGCCGGGGTGGGCTCTGGTCGCCACCGGCGCGGCCCTGGCGCTGCCGGTGGTGCTGGTCGGCACGGCCCTCTGGCCCTACGTGCTGGTGTCCACGACCGACCCGGGCGCCTCGCTGACGGTGGCCGACGCCGCCGCGAGCACACCGACGCTGCGGCTGCTCGGCTGGGTGGCGCTGCCCCTGCTGCCGGCCCTACTAGGCTTCCAGGCGATGAGCTGGTGGGTTTTCCGGGGACGGACCGACGGCAGGGCACCGGTGTACTGGTGAACCGCCGTCCGTTCGACCCGCGTCTGCTGCGCCGGGTCCCCGAGGCCCGACGCGATCTTGCCGTGCTCGCGCTTCTGGGTGTGCTCGCCGCCGGGTTGATCGTCGCGCAGGCCACCGCGTTGGCGACGGTGTTGGCCACCGCCTTCGACGGGCGGCTGAACCGGCCGGCTCTGGCGGGTTTCATTGTCGCCGTCGCCGCCCGTTCGGCGTTGGTGTGGGCGCAGGGCACGGTCTCCGCGCGGGTCGCCGCCACCGTCAAGGCCACGCTGCGGGCCGACCTGTTCGCCGCGGTGGGCCGACACGGGCCGGGCTGGGTTGCCGGGCAGCGGGCCGGCCAGCTCGCCACCCTGAGCGGACGCGGGCTGGACGCGCTGGACGCGTACTTCACCGGGTATCTGCCGCAGCTGGTGCTCAGCGTGACGGTTCCCGTGGCGGTGCTGGCCCGGGTCGTCTTCGCCGACTGGAGTTCGGCGCTGATCATCGCGCTGACCCTGCCGCTGATCCCGGTCTTCGGCGCGCTGCTCGGGTGGCAGGCGCAGGCCGCCACCGAACGGCAGTGGCGGCGGCTCTCCCTGCTCGGCGGGCACTTCCTGGACATGGTCGCCGGGCTGCCCACGCTGCGCGTGTTCGGGCGCGCCCGGGCACAGACCGACGTGGTCCGCCGAATGGCCGACGGGCACCGCGTCGCGACCATGAAGACGCTGCGGATCGCGTTCCTCTCCGCGCTGGTGCTGGAGCTGGTCGCCACCCTCTCGGTGGCGCTGGTCGCGGTGCCGGTCGGCATCCGGTTGCTCGGCGGCGGGCTGGCCCTGCAGACCGCACTGCTGGTGCTGCTGCTCACCCCCGAGGCGTACCTGCCGTTGCGGGCCGCCGGCAGCCGCTTCCACGCCAGCATGGAAGGGCTCGCCGCGCTGGACGAGGCACTGACCATCTCGGCCGCGCCCGCCGCACCCCGGGCCGCCGAGGGCGCCGCCACCCCGGACGCGCGGCGCGAGATCCGGTTCGAGTCGGTGACCGTGGCGTACGAGCGGACCACCGCGCTGCGCGACGTGACCCTGACCATCCGGCCCGGCGAACGGATCGCCATCATCGGGCCCAGCGGGGCAGGCAAGAGCACCCTGCTCGGCCTGCTGCTCGGCTTCGTGACCCCGACCAGCGGCCGGGTCACCGTGGACGGGGTCGACCTCGCCACCGCCGACCCGGACGCCTGGCGCCGGCAGCTCGCCTGGGTGCCACAGCGGGCGCACCTCTTCGCCGCCTCGCTGACCGACAACATCCAGCTCGGCGCACCGGACACCCCGCCCGACGTGCTCGCCGCCGCGGTGCACGACGCCGCCCTGGACGACGTGGTGGCCGGCCTGCCGGACGGTCTGGACACCCTGCTCGGCGAACGCGGGCACGGGCTGTCCAGCGGGCAGCGGCAGCGGGTCGCGCTGGCCCGGGCATTTCTGCGGGCCGCACCGGTGGTGCTGCTCGACGAGCCCACCGCCCGGCTGGACACTGCGGCCGAGGCAGTGGTGCTCGACGCCACCCGCCGTCTGGTCGCCGGGCGGACCGCGCTGCTCGTCGCGCACCGACCGGCGCTGCTCGCCGATGCCGACCGGATCCTGCGGATCGAGGACGGTCGGGTCACCGAGCTGACGCCCGAGCCGACCGGAAAGGCGGCCCGATGAGCGCGGCACACGGGCCCGGCCCGGTAGACGTGGAGCCGGTCGACGACGCGGCACCAGCCGGGCGGGCCGCCGCCGAGCGGGCCGTGCTGCGGCTGGCCCGGCCGTACCTGAGTCGTCTGGTCGGTGCCGGGCTGCTCGCCGCCACCACCGAGTTCGCCGGGCTCGCCCTGATGGCCACCGCCACCTGGCTGTTGATGAGCGCCGCCGGCCAGCCTCCGCTGGACCGGCTCACCGTGGCGATCGTCGCGGTCCGGGCGCTGGCGATCAGCCGGGGCGTGTTCCGCTACACCGAACGGCTCGCCGGGCACGACGCGGTGCTCCGCATGATCACCGACGTCCGGGCTCGGGTGTTCGCCACCCTCGCGGCCCGCCGCAGCGCCGCGCACCGCTCGGGGGACGTGCTGAGCCGGCTGGTCTCCGACGTCGAGGCGGTCCAGGATCTGCTGCTGCGGGTGCTGGTCCCGGGCTCGGCGGCAGCCCTCGTCGGTGCGCTGGCGGTCGCCGTGGCGGCGCTGATCTCACCGCCGGCCGCCGGTGCGCTCGCCGTCGGGCTGCTGGTCGCCGGGGTGGCGCTACCCGCGCTGGCCACCGCGGTCACGCGTCGCAGCGCGGCCGAGGTGGCCCCACTGCGCGGCGCACTGGCCACCGACGCGATCGACCTCACCCACGGCGCCGCCGACCTGGCCGCGTTCGGGGCGACCGACGTGGCGCTACGCGCCGCCGAGCAGCGAGCCCGCCGGCTGGCCCGGCTGGAACGTCGACTGGCCGCCACCGGGTTCGCGGTGGACGCGGCCGGGGTGCTGACCGCCGGGTTGACCGCCGCCGCCGTGGTGCTGGCCGCCCTGGCCGCCGACGTGCCAGGGGTGCTGGTGGGCGTCCTCGCCGTCGGCGCACTGGCCGCCGTCGAGGTGACACTGACGCTGGTCACGGCAGCCCGGCAGTGGACACAACTGCGGCCCGGCCTGGCCCGGGTGGCCGCCCTGCTCGATGCCGACACGCCGACTCCCCCGCCCACGGGCGGTCTGACGGACCTGACCGGCCCGCACGAGCTGCGCTTCGTCGACGTGACAGTGCGGTACCGGGCCGGCGCGGCGCCCGCCCTGGACGGCGTCAGCCTGGACCTGCCGCCCGGGCGGAGGATCGCGGTGGTCGGCCCGAGCGGCGCCGGCAAGAGCACCCTGGCCGCCGTGCTGACCGGCACCGTCCGGCCAGCATCCGGCCAGGTCACCCTGGACGGTCAAGACCTGTCGGCGTACGCCGAGGAGGCGCTGCCCCGCGCGGTCGGCGGGCTGCTGGCCGAGGCGTACGTCTTCCATGCCACGGTGCGGGAGAACCTGCTGCTCGGGCGGGCCGGTGCCGGCGAGGATGAGCTGACCGCGGCGACCGCCGCCGCTGGTCTGCTGGAGTGGGTACGCGCCCAGCCGGCGGGCTGGGACACGCTGGTCGGCGAGGAGGGCGGGCAACTCTCCGGCGGCCAGCGGCAACGGCTCGCGCTCGCCCGGGCCCTGCTCGCCGCGCCGGCGGTGCTGGTGCTCGACGAGCCCACCGAAGGGCTGGACCCGGCCGCCGCGGACGCGGTGCTCGCGTCCGCGCTCGCCGCCACCCCCGCCGGGCACTCGGTGCTGCTGATCAGCCACCGGCTCAGCGGGTTGGCCGAGCTGGACGAGATCGTCGTTCTCGACGGCGGCCGGGTGATCCAACGCGGTCGACACGCAGAACTGGTCGCCGCCGACGGCTGGTACCGGGACCAGTGGCTGCTCCAGGCGGCGGCCGAACGCGGTTACCTGGCGCTCGCCCCCTGACCGGACTCCGGGACGGACCAGGGTTCTCCCGGACGTCGGCGCCCTGGACTCCGTGGCAGGGTGATGCCATGCCGCGCTGTGAGGACGTGTTGATCGACGAGCACCTGCGGGAGTTGGCCGCCCGCTTGCAGGGTCCGGCGCGCCTCAAGTCCGACCTGCTGACCGAGGCCCGGCACGGGCTGCTGGACGCCGTCGAGGCGTACCGCGAGCGCGGTGTGCCACCCACCGAGGCCCAGCGCCGGGCGGTGGTCGAGTTCGGCTCGCCGTCGCAGTTGCTCCCCTCCTGGCAGGCCGAGCTGGCGGTGGGCGCCCTGCGTGGCCTCTCCCTGCGGATGCTGGCGATCGCCGGCGTGGGGGTGGTCGCCGGCGACCTGACCTGGCAGGGGTCGAGCTGGAGCGGCGGCCCCCGCCCGCCGGCCGTCTACCTGCTGCTCTCCACGTCGGTCGAGTGGATCTGGATGGGTTCGCTGCTGCTCGCGGTGGCCGGTCTGCTGGTGGTCGCGGCGAGCGCCCGTTCGCCACGGCCGAGCCTGGCCGTGGCGCAACGCGCGGTGGGCATCGCCCTGACCGGCATGCTGGGCCTCGGCATGCTGACCGGCTGTGCCCTCTTCACCTGGTCACTTGACCTCTGGGACGCGGCGCTGCGGTGGCCGCCAATGATCATCGGCGCGGTGCTGGCGGGCGGCGCCTACTTTTCGCTGACCCGCGCGGCGCGCGGCTGGCTGCTGGCCAGCCATCGCCCCCTGAGCCGCGTCGCCCGCTGACCCTGGCTCAGGCGGGCGTCGCCGGTGGGTTGCGGGGGTCGAGGAACCGGCCGACGGTCAGTTGGAACTCGTGCCAACCGGCGCGCTCCCCGGCCAGTGCCCGCCGGCCGGAGTCGGTGAGCTCGTACGTCCGCCGTTCCCGGCCGTTGACGGTGCTCCAGGTGCTCGCCACGTGCCCGGCGCGTTCCAGGCGACGTAGCGCCGGATAGATGGTGCCGGTGGGCAGATCGAGACTGCCGTCGCTGCGCGCGCGCAGCGCCTCGATGATGGCGTAGCCGTGCAGCGCGCCCTGTTCGAGCACGGCGAGCAGCAGAGCGTCGAGATGGCCGTGCAGCGCCTGGGCCTTCATGCGTAGCTACGCTACTTGTCGAAGGGCCGGCTCGCCACCGACGGCCACCAGCAGGTCGTACCCGTGCGCCAACCGGCCACCGGGGTGCGGGCATCGGTCACCCAGGGCCGCCGACTAGGGTATGTGCCCAGAGTCACTCGCCGGTCAGAGACCCCGGCGGGTGGGCAACCCGAAGCACACGGAGGTCAGCGTGGCCCGCCAGTCGCCCCAACGGCCCGACGCCGACGAGCCCGAGCTCGACGACACCACCGGCGCGGCCGAGCCAGATGAGGCCGAGGAGACCGACCGCGCGTCGGCTTCGGTCGACCGTTCCCTCTGGGACGAGCTGCGCATCGACCCGGTGGAGATCGCCCTGCCCTCCGGCACCGGCTTCACGCTGCGGGCGTACCGGCCGGCCAGCTCGCTGACTCCGACCGACGTGACCGAGCGCGACCAGGACGACCCGTTCCTCGCCCGCCGTCAGGTGATCGAGGAGGAGGACGACGAGGCCGTCGTCATCCTCGACGAGGATCTGGCCGAGGAGTTCACCGACGGCGACGAGGATGAGTCGACGCGCCGCCGCCGCGACGGCACCGCCGACAGCGACGCGGACGACGACGAGGCGGACGAGGACGTCACGGACGAGGCGGACGACGAGGAGGTGCCGGTCTTCCTCACCAACCGGGGCAAGCTGCTGCTGTTCAAGAGCCCCGAGTCGTTGGTCAGTTTCATCCGATCCGGTGCGCCCACCGACCTGTCCCAACTGGACAGCTGGAATGAATTGTCCGAACGGGTGGAGCCGGCAGATATCGCGCCCCTCGACGAGGACACCTACGAGCTGGACCTGGTCGTGGAGAACCTGCGCGGCGGGCACGACGCCTGGGATTCGACCCTGCTGATCGAGGCCGGCGAGATCGCTCGTGACCTCTCGTACGCATTGCGGCTGCCTGCGGTACTCGACATGCTCTCCGCCGGCTCCAGCCTCGACGACCTGGACGAGGCGCTGCGCTCCACCGCCAACGGCGGGATCGGCGCCTTCATGGGTCGGCGCCGGCTGAAGAAGATCGGGGCACAGACCGCGAGTTTGGGTTGGCGCACCATTGTCGGCAAGATCTCTGCGGTGGTGGACTGGCGCGACTGACCCGTACCGGGGAGCATCAGTTGCTGGCAGAGGAAAGACCTGTCCCGGGAGGAGGACGACGCCGTGGCGCTCGTGCGCGTTTACTGCGGTCTGGCCTCGGCGGATCCAGCTGACCGACCGGCCTCCGCCGGTTCGACGCTGACGTCCGCTGTGGTCGACGACGCAGGCCGTCTGCTGCATGTCTGCGAGATCAGCGATGACGCCGCTGGCTACGCCCAGCTGGTCGCGCTGCTCGTGGAGCGGTCGGGCGGGCCGAGCGGTGCGGCCATCGCCGCCGACAGCGACGACCACACGGTCACCTCGCTGTTGAGCGCGGCGGGTCGGCCTCTGGCAATCGCCGACGACGACCTGGTGGACGACTTCGCCGAGCGGTTCGCCGATGACGACTCGCTGGAGGAGATGCAGTCCCCTCCGGCCGAACGGCGGGCCGTCGGCCTGGCCCGCGCGTTGCAGGCGGGCGCGCTCTCCGCGGTCACTCTGCCGGCACCCCGGGACCTCGCCGGCTACAAGCAGGTGCTCGCCGCGCACGCCGCTCTGGCGAGTGGTCGACACTCCGCCGCCGTGGCGCTACGCGAGGTCCTGCGTGAGCTCTACCCGGCGGCTCTGCGCGCGTACCCGGATCCGGCCGAGCCGGTCTCTCTGGCGGTGCTGGACGCGCTGCCGGAGCCGGGCATGCTCGGCGGCACCGTCGCCCGGGGCCGCGAGGTGTCGGTCGCGGCGGATGCCATCGCCGCGCATCTCGCCGCCGACGGCGTCGCCGACGCCGACGAAATCAACGAAGCGGTCACCGCCCTGCGGGTCGCCATCTCCGAGACGCCACGCCGCGCCGCGGTGAACCGGGCGCTCACGTCCGCGGTGGCCGAGACGGTCCGCCAGGCCGTCGCCTCCGTACGGGCCTGCGACGCGGGGTGTGAGGCGCTGGTCAGCGCGCTCAGCTCACGGGTCAGCACGCCTGCCCAGGCGCCCGGCCGCCGTGCCGCTGCCCGCCGTGGCGAGTCGGTCGGCGAGCTGAATGGTCTGGCCGGCAACGGGTTGCGGTCGGTCCGGCCCACCCCGCCCGCCGTCGACCCCGCACCCGCCCTCGGCCGGCGCAGCCGCCCCGAGCCGATCCCGGGTAACGCACCGCTGGCGTCGCCCCGCCCGCTCGGGCCGCCACCGGTCGCCCCGGCTCCGGTCACGCCGCCCCCGGTCGCACCCGCGCCGATGGCCCCGGCAGCGATGTCTGGTCTGCCGGCGTCCACGCTGCCAGGGCGCACCGAGTCGCTCCCCAGCCGGATCGACGGTCCGACCAACCGACCGGTCTCCTCACCGCCGCCCCCGCCGCCCGGGATCACCCCGATCGCACCGACACAGCGCGGCATGGTGCCCCCAGCCGAGGCCGGCGAGCCGTTCCGGCCGACGCTGACCACCGCCGCGATCAACAACGCGCGGGCCGAGCGGCAGCGTACGGTCATCCCGCCCCGCCCCAAGACCAACGGCGAGCCCCGGCCGAGCCACCTGCAACGCCCGGTCGACGAGCCACCCACCGGCGGGTTCAGCGCCACCGATCTCAGCATTCCGGTGCCGACGCCCCGGCCTGGTCAGGAGTCCGCACCGCCCGGCTCCCGTGCCAACTGGCCGCTGGTCAACAACCCGGACGACCCGGCCGACAGTTCGCCGAACAACCCGGTCGCCTACTCGTACGGCGGCAGCCGTGGCATCGATGCCCCGACCGACCCGGGCCGGGCCGACGGTCGGGTCACCCCGCCCTGGTTGGCGGACGACCTGCCGCAGGAACCACCCATGCTGCGGCTGGTGGAGCCACCACCACTGGCTGACCGGGCGCTGCGCGAGGGGCTCAACCCGCCCGTCGACCCGCACCTGGAGACGCCGCCGCTGCGGTTGGTCGACCGGGAGCAGGCCGCTCGCGGCGGCCGGCTGCCCTCCCGTTCCGACCGCCCCGCCGAGCACCGGCCTGCGCCCCCGGTGGAGCACCGGCCGCCTCCGGTCGCCGACGAGGGCGACGGTGATCTGCTGATCTTCGCGCAGGCCAAGTCGGCGTGGTTCGTCGGGCAGGCCGAGGAGACCGACCTGGAATGGTCGACCACGGCCGACACCGGCTGGCAGGCCGCCGAGCAGGCCGCCCGCCCCGCGGTGGGCGCCGAGACCAACGCCGGGCTGCCGAAGCGGGTGCCCCAGGCCAACCTGGTCCCTGGTTCTCCGCTTCGCGAGGAGCGTCCATTGCGGATAGTGCGCGATGCGGCGAGCCTCGCGGAGAACACCACCGGCTACTTCCGTGGCTGGCGTCGCGGACAGGAGATCGGCGGTTTCGCGGTGGGTGGTCGGCCCGGTCGCGAGGCAGCCGGTGGCTGGGACTTCAGCCGCGACCACGGCGACCGCGACGACGACCGGGAGTACGAGTACCGCTCCGCCGGCTACCAGTCCTGACCGTCACCCCTCTTCCATACGCGATCGCGCCCTCAGTCAGCTGACTGAGGGCGCGGACGCCGATGGGGGGAAGAACCCCGAGCGGAAAACGGTGGA